>JAFKFE010000746.1 GCA_017308345.1 Alphaproteobacteria bacterium
GGCGGAGGCCAAGGCCAAGGAAGAGGCCAAGGCGGAGGCGGAGGCCGAGGCCGAGGCCGAGGAAAAGGCCAAGCGGGAGGCCGAGCTCAATCCGGTTGATCCGATGGTCGGTCTGAAGCACGCGGTCGGCGCGCTTCCGCTGGACAAGGCAATCGAGTTTGCTGAATGGCTTAACGGCCATATCCAGCTGGCCATGGCCGCCAAGGCGGCCGACGAGGCCAAGGCCGAAGGCAAGGCCGACTTCGATCCGGCGGCAGAGCTCGCCAAGGCCAAGGCCGAAGGCGAAGCGAAGAGGAAGGCGGCGTAAGCCGCCCTCCCCACCCCGCCCCCTCGTGGGGCGGGCCTCCCATCCACGCGCGTCTGTGCGCGTGCATAAGGCGCGCGCTCCGCCTCATTTAGCGCGCCCACTACGGCCCAAAACTTTTCAGGAGAGTGCGAATGCGCGTCCTTCCGGACCTGACGCAAAAACCCCACCTTGGCCGCCGACTGGCCACGACTGTGCTGGTGCGCGAGGACGGCTTCGTGCAATCGCACTCTTTTGCCGAGCCGGTGCATCGCGTGTGGAACGCCCTGTCAAAGGAGCGCGTCCACACCCATGAACCGGTGCCCGAGCCTAGCGCTCGGTTGTCGCGCCAGCACCAGGCCGCCCCCAAGCGCAACACCAAGCGGCTGTACACGCCGCAGGATCAGCGCGGGGTCGAGACACGTTTCGTGATCGAGGATCGCGTCACGGGCCAGGTGCTGGCGCGGGTCAAGGGTGGCGCGCTGCACTGTGAAGTCGAAGCCGAGAAGCTCGCCCGATCGCAAGGGGGCGAGCTCTCCGATCTGCGTGTCTATTTCGAAGGGGAAATCCAATGATCCGCATCGCGATCGCGGGCTCGCTGCTCGCTGCGCTGACCAGCTGGTTCTCGTCGCCGCCGGCGCCCGAGCACTACGAGCTGCAGGTGACGACCTACGACAACCAGCTGTGGATCGCCGGGGCTGGCGACAGCTGCGTGGCTGCTTGGCAGCACGCCAAGGTGCCGAAAGGCTGGCGCGAGATCCGCTGCGTTCAGACGCGGTGATCGAGGGCCAGCGCCTGCGCCACGCCTAGAACGGGTGGCGCAGGCTGCTGCTGCAACTGCGAGTTGTTTTGAGTGGGTTCTAAGTGGGTTCAGGCGCTGGCGCGGGCCAAATCGGGGCTCCGCCAAGTTTTTCTGGCACGCGCCCGCGTCGGTTTTGAGGAAGATTTTCCCACTGACGGGGCGCCCAAATTCACGGAGGAAATCGTGATGAACCATCCATACTGGATGCCGGCCAAGGTCGAGCAGCGGCTCGAAGCCATCGAGCGGAACCGCGTCGAGGCCACCATCTACCTCGCTGAGGCCAGGGCTCGCCGGCCGGCCGGTAGGGTGCTCGAAGCGGTCGAGGTCAAGCACTAGGTGAAGGACGGGGCCTAAGCCATTGAAGGCACGTGGCTTTGGCCCCTATAAGAAAGTACTTATTTTCTCTCTCCTTTCCCAATGCGTAGAGAAAATAAAGCTAACAGAAACGTTTTTATTCCAGCCCACCTGAGAGAAAATAAAACTATAGTACTAAAATCTCTCTGAAGGGTACGAGTTCAACGACCATACTGTTAGCTTTATCCGATCGTGCCTATATGAGCACCCAATGGCCCGACCGAAAACCTCCCTCGCCGACCGTGTGGCAAGCCGGTCGCATCGTGAAGACACTCACCTGATCTGGGACGGCCCGACATACCGCGGCAAGCCCCACCTCCACAACTTCGGCAACCCGGCCCGTGTCCTGCTCAATCTGGTGGACCAGCCACGGATTTCAATCAAGACCGAGTGTCACGACCCACGGTGCATCGAGCCGAAGCACTGGCGTGTGATCATCGAGCGTGACCACAAATACCTCGACATCCCGAAGCCTATCTGGCGCGACCCCCGCGACGACACCGCGGCCCAGTTCACCGACCAAGAGCTGGAAGAGATCGACTATTACGTCCAGGAAGGCACCACGACCGAGGACGAGCTCAAGGCTGCAGGCTGCTACTCGGCCGAGTTCATCGCCGAGGTCCTGACGCGGATCACCGCCCGCGCCACCGCAAGCACCAAAGCCTAAACCCCCCAACAGCAAAAGCAACTGCAACCCGACCTGACCCTTGCCCGGGCCTCGTCGGTGCGCAGGCGGCCACGCCATGTCCCATGACCTCCGGACTGAGGCCTTACCACCCTCGCGTGGCCGCCAACCATTGAGGCCCACATGTCACAGCCCCTCTACCGCATCGTCGCGACCAGACGCTGCAAGACCCACAGGCCGGGCTCCCAGATCGACTTCACGGGACCCCGCAGCTCCGTGCCCAAGGGTTGGAGTGTGCTCGGTCGCTACAAGGGCCGGCACTGGGTCACCTCGACCGTCATCGGCAACCACATGGACGCAGTGGAGTATTGAAATGTTGAGCCATTCCCAAGCCCGCTCGATCGCCGAGGCCGTCTGGGGCACCGGCGGAACCCATTCCGAGCGCACCAACCGCAAGGGTGCCT
>JAFKFE010000747.1 GCA_017308345.1 Alphaproteobacteria bacterium
GGTGAAAACCTCGGCATCACGTTTCAGCAGATCCAGAAGTACGAAAAGTGCACGAACAGGGTTGGCGCCAGCCGTCTGCAGGCGATCGCCTCCATCCTGAGCGTTCCCGTCGCCTTCTTCTTCGAGGATGCCCCGGGTGAGGAGGCCGGCAGCGCCAACCGGGGATTTGCCGAAGACTCCTCGATGGCGTTCGCCATCGAATTCTGCGGCAGTCCGGAAGGGCTTCAGCTCAACCGGGCCTTCGTCAAGATCGGCGACGTCAAGGTGCGCCGCCGGATCATCGATCTGGTGAAGGCGCTCTCCGCCGACGACACCGATTGATTGTCTCATGCCACCGGCGGCGCCGCGCCGCCGGTGGCATAGCCGGCCTTGCCTACATTCATGCCAGATCCGTCGCGCCGCTTGACGAGCAGCGCCCGGCACCGCTAACACGTGGCGCGCCAAAATCGGCAGCCTGCCGATCTTTTCAAGAGGGGACACCCGTGACGCGGCAGAATTATCTCTTCACCTCGGAATCCGTCTCCGAGGGTCATCCCGACAAAGTCTGTGACCGTATTTCCGACGAGATCGTCGATCTCGTCTATCGCGAGGCCAAGAAGACGGGCATGGATCCGTGGAAGGTTCGCGTCGCATGCGAAACGCTGGCCACGACGAACCGCGTCGTCATCGCCGGCGAGGTCCGCGTCCCCGATACGCTTTTGAAGAAGGACAAGGCAGGCAACATCCTGATGGATGCTTCCGGTCATCCCGTGGTCAACCCGACCAAGTTCAAGTCGGTTGCCCGCAAGGCGATCCGCGAGATCGGCTACGAGCAAGCCGGCTTCCACTGGAAGACCGTCAAGATCGAGGTGCTGCTGCACGGCCAGTCGCCCGACATCGGCCAGGGCGTCGACAATGCCGCCGACCGTCAGGGCGAGGAAGGTGCCGGCGACCAGGGCATCATGTTCGGTTACGCTTGCCGCGAGACGCCGGACCTGATGCCGGCGCCGATCTACTACAGCCACAAGATTCTCGAATTGCTCGCCGCCGCGCGCCATGAAGGCAAGGGCGATGCCGGCAAGCTCGGACCGGACGCCAAGAGCCAGGTCACCGTGCGCTATGTCGACGGCAAGGCGGCGGAAGTCACGCAGATCGTGCTCTCCACCCAGCATCTCGACGCGAGCTGGGACTCCAAGAAGGTTCGCGAGGTCGTCGAGCCCTATATCCGCGAGGCGCTTGGCGAATTGAAGATCGCCGAGGACTGCAACTGGTACATCAACCCGACCGGTAAGTTCGTCATTGGCGGGCCCGACGGCGATGCCGGTCTCACCGGCCGCAAGATCATCGTCGACACCTATGGCGGCGCGGCGCCGCACGGCGGCGGCGCCTTCTCGGGCAAGGACACCACCAAGGTCGATCGCTCGGCGGCCTATGCGGCGCGTTATCTTGCCAAGAATGTGGTGGCGGCCAGGCTTGCCGACCGCTGCACCATCCAGCTTTCCTACGCCATCGGCGTCGCCCAGCCGCTGTCGATCTATGTCGACCTGCACGGCACCGGCAAGGTGGACGAGTCGAAGCTGGAGGAGGCGCTGCGCAAGGTGATGGACCTGTCGCCGTCCGGCATCCGCCGGCATCTCGACCTCAACAAGCCGATCTACGCAAAAACCTCGTCCTACGGCCATTTCGGCCGCAAGGCCGGTCGCGACGGGTCCTTCTCCTGGGAGAAGACCGATCTCGTCAAGGCGCTCAAGGACGCCGTCGCCGCCTGACATCGACGGATCCAAAGGACAGACCGAGCCGGGCGACCGAAGGATTCTTCGGCCGCCGGCACGGCAAGACCATACGCCCGCGGCAGGCAATTGCCCTTGAGAGCGGCCTGCGCGAATACCGGATCGACCTGACGGCGGAAGCGCCGGCGGATCTGAGGAGCCTGTTCAAGGCGGAGGTTTCGGCGCTCCAACTTGAGATCGGCTTCGGCGGTGGCGAGCATCTCCTGCATCGTGCCACCGAATCGCTGGCAATCGGCTTCATCGGCGTCGAGCCTTTCGTCAACGGCATGGCCAAGATGATGACGGCGCTCGGCAAGGCGCCGCTCGGCAATCTGAGGGTCTATGACGACGACGCCACGCGCCTACTCGACTGGCTGCCGGCAGCCTCGCTCGACGCCATCGACCTGCTCTATCCCGATCCGTGGCCGAAGAAGAAGCACTGGAAGCGGCGCTTCGTCGGCGCCGCCAATCTCAGCCGCTTCGCCCGTGTGCTGAAAGCGGGCGGCAGGTTCCGTTTCGCCTCCGACATCGACAGCTATGTGAACTGGACGCTGCTTGCCTGCCGGGATCACGGCGCTTTCGCTTGGCAGGCCGAAGACGCCGCCGGCTGGCACCAGCCTTACGAGGGCTGGCCCGGCACACGCTACGAGGCCAAGGCCATCCGCGAAGGACGGCGGCCTGCCTATCTGACCTTCATCCGGAAATAGTCGACAAGTTCCCCGGCTTAGGCCGCTTGGCGCCGGCCGATCTTGCCGAAAGCAGCCGGATCGATGCCGG
>JAFKFE010000748.1 GCA_017308345.1 Alphaproteobacteria bacterium
TCCTTGTCGAGGTAGCCGGCCTTGGCGAGGTCGGTACCGCGGCCGAGATTGGACTTTGCATATTCGAGCGTCGCGGTATCGCGCTGCACCTGCGCCTTCGCCTGGTCCAGCGCGGCCTGATAATCATCGGGCGCGATGCGGTAGAGCATGTCGCCCTGCCTGACGTCGCTGCCGTCGGCGGCCGTCTGCTCCTGCAGATAGCCCGGCACGCGCGCCTGCAGCGTGATGCTGCGGATCGGCTCCACCCGCGCGGCGTAGTCGAGATAGATCGGCAGCGTCTTCTTCACGACGTTCACCACCGGCACCGGCATGACGAACGCGGCCGGCGCGGGGGCCGCGCCTGCCGTGCCGCCGCCGAGGTAGCCCAGGTTCAGCAGGTGAACACTTGCCACCGAGACCGCGCCTATCGCGACGGCGGCGCCTAGAGCGATTTTCCATCTACGCATGATTGATCTCCAATCCTTATTCGGCCGCCTGGGCGAGCTATTCAGCCGCCTGGGCGAGTGGCTGAAGCGCCGGCTCGGCGGTGGGTTCAATTTCTCGGGCGCCGTGGTGTCCCTCGGCTGGTTCTTTCCCTCCGCGGCGCTCGCGCAGCTGTTCGATCACCGCGTAGAAGACCGGCACGAAGACCAGCGACAGGATGGTCGCCGCCACCATGCCGCCGAAGACGGTGGTGCCGATCGACTGCCGGCTGGCGGCGCCCGCGCCGGTCGCGAACATCAGCGGCAGCACGCCGAGGATGAAGGCGAAGGCGGTCATCAGGATCGGCCGCAGCCTCAGCCTCGCGGCCTCCATCGAGGCCTCGACGATGGTGAGGCCTTCCTCGCGCCTGCGTCTGGCGAACTCGACGATCAGGATCGCGTTCTTCGCCGCCAGGCCGATCAGCATGACGAAGCCGATCTGCGAATAGACGTCGATCTGCATGCCGCGCAGCAACAGCACCACGAAGGCGCCGAACAAGGCCAAAGGCACGGCGAGTAGCACCATGAAGGGCATCGCCCAGCTTTCATACTGCGCCGCCAGGATCAGGAAGACGAAGACGATCGCCAGCCCGAACACGACGGACGCGATCGATCCGGCCTTGAGCTCCTGATAGGTGATGCCGGTCCATTCGTAGCCGAAGTCGCGCGGCAGGACATTCGCCGCCGCCCGCTCCATCGCCGCCACCGCCTGTCCGGACGAGAAGCCGGGGGCAGCGCCGCCATTGATGAGGGCCGAGGCGTTGTTGTTGTAATGCGGCACGGTCTCGGGTCCGACGATCGGCACCAGCTTGCCCAGCGTGCTCAGCGGCACCATGCCGCCCGAGGCGTTGCGCACATAGAGCCTGGAGATGTCGGTGGCGTCGGCGCGCGCGTCCTTGTCGGCCTGGATGGTCACACGGAAGGTGCGGCCGAACAGGTTGAAGTCGTTGACGTAGAGCGAGCCGAGATAGATCTGCAGCGTGTTGAAGACGTCCGGCAGGTTGAGGCCGAGCAGCTTCGCCTTGCTGCGGTCGAGGTCGTAGTTGAACTGCGGCGTCGAGGTCGAGAAGGACGAGAAAAGCTGCTGCGGATTGAGCTCCGGCTGCTTGCGCGCCTCGGCGATCAGCGCCTGCGTCACGTCGTTCAGCGCGGCGCTGCCGCGTCCCGACAGATCCTCCACCTGGAACTCGAAGCCGCCGGTTGTGCCGAGGCCCGGGATCGACGGCGGATCGAAGGACAGCGCGAAGGCTTCCGGGATCTGCAGGAGCTTGTTGCGCACATCGGCGACGAGCTTCGAGGCGCTCTGGTCCGGTCCGCGCTCGTCCCACGGTTTCAAGATCGCGAACTCGACCGCCGAGTTCGACTGCGCGGCGCTGGTGAGGAAGTTCAGGCCGCTGATCGAGCCGACGATGTCGACGCCGGGCGTGTTCTGCAGGATGTCGCGCGCCTTCTGCGCCACCGCGTCGGTCCGCTCCAGCGAGGCGCCGTCGGGCAATTGGATGACGACGAAGAAATAGCCCTGGTCCTCCACGGGAAGGAAGGTCGAGGGCAGCTTCTGCCAGACGAAATAGGTGGCGACGAGGCCGGCCGCGAACAGGCCGAGCATGATCCAGCGCAGCTTGATCAGTATGCGCACGCCATGCGCATAGGCATGCGACAGCCAGTCGAAGCCGGCGTTGAACCAGCGGAACAGCACGAACTGCGTCTCGCCGCGATGGCGCAGGAACGCGGCGCTCAGCGCGGGCGACAGCGTCAGCGAGTTGAAGGCCGAGATGCCGACGGAGATCGCCACGGTCAACGCGAACTGGTTGTAGAGCCGGCCGGAGACGCCGGGGATGAAGGCGACCGGGATGAACACCGCCATCAGCACCGCGGTGGTGGCGATGATCGGCCCGGTCACCTCGGCCATCGCCGCGCGCGTGGCGGCAAGCGGCTTGAGCCCGGCCTCCAGCTGTCGTTCGACATTCTCGACCACCACGATGGCGTCGTCGACGACGAGGCCGATCGCCAGCACCATGCCGAGCAGCGAGAGCATGTTGAGCGAGAAGCCCAGCATGTA
>JAFKFE010000749.1 GCA_017308345.1 Alphaproteobacteria bacterium
GGCGGCTTGGCAGTCCAAGGCCGCGACATGCAGGCGTAGCGGGTTTCGTCGGCCGCGTGGTCTTCCTGCGTCGTGTCCAAGTCTTCCGGCCTGTTTTCGTCGTGCTGAAGCGCCGGGATCGTGCGGATGGTGTGAACACAGGTTTCGAAGAAGAACAGCATCGGCCGCCCGTCATCGTCTCCTGTCAGCCGGCCGCGCATCTGATCCCAGCCACCCATAGCGCCGCGCCCGGCAACGCGGGCATTATCCGCTGGCCTGAACGTCGACCCGTTCCTGCCCGTCGTTCCTCTTGCCATGCGCTCGGCGATCGACGGGCCGCCGTCCTGGCTGAACGCGGCAGGGTCGAGAACGCCGTAGCTGATGACGTCGGTGCTGTCCCTCTCGCGCACGCCTGTGCCGACGGCATCGGCATGCATTTTCAGGCCGGTGTCCGGTTTGAACACGCCGTCCTTGTCGACCTTGATCCCGTACCACTCACGGTATTTGACTAGGGCGCCGCGCGGGATCACGACGCCCGGGCCCACAATGGTGTCGTCCGAAGCCACCGCGTACCAGCCGAACGAGAATGGCTTGGCGCTGCCCCAGTCCCCTGCCCTAAAGCGCGTCCAGTGCTCGGGAATGGTGAAAGGCCGGATGACATGCCGGCGCCGGTCGAAATTGTCGAAGAATGCGCCCTCGATGATGTCCCAATCACCGTAGCGCATCGCCCGCACCAACGCTTCCGATCCCAGGCCGTGCAGGCGGTTCTCATAGTCTGGATCGTTGTCGTTCATCGACGGATTGTCTTCCAGCAGCGCCGGGATGAACTGCCGCCGCATGCCGCCTTCCGATTTCGCGGTCTGCCTGATCTCCATCGGACGCGCGTTGTCGACGAACGTCTGCTTGACGAACTGGTGGCCGATGCCGCCCGGATTCGCGCCGCACAGGATGCGCGGGAAACATCCCTTGTATTTCTCGGGAAGCTTGATGCCGACCATGCGCACGCGCATGCGCAGATACCGGTAGATGACCTCCGTGAAGTGTGTCAGCTCGTCGATGAGAAGGACGTGGATTTCGGCGCCCTGGTATTTGAAACGGTGTTTCTCGTCCTTGCAGTGGCAGAGGAAGATTTTCGAGCCGTTCCAGAACCTGATTTCGTCCTCGATGATCTCCACCCAGCCACAGGCCACCCAGCCGGCGAGCAGCGCGCGAAAGCCTTGCGGGCCTTCCATGTGGTTCTTGGTCAGATCGTCGCTGATGCGCCGGAACAGGTAGACCTGAAGGCCCGGGATCTCCGCGCACCACATGATAGCAGCCTGCCGCATGAGGTGGCTCTTGCCGCCGCCAGCCGCGCCGCCATAGAGGATTTCGGTGGCGGTGCTGTGAAAGGCGAGCGTCTGCTTCTTGTGGAAGTGAAGATCAATCGCTGCTGAAGCTGGCATTGATCGTCGGCATCAGGGGCGAGCCGTCCTTACCGGTCAACTCCGTCTTGTCGGCCAGGCCCAAGTCTCGAGCGATGATGTTGGCGTTCAGCAGCTCGGCCGCGGCGCCCTCGAACTTCTGCGACCGGATGATGTCCTCTACTCGCGTGGTGACAGGCATAAAGTCTTGTCGCTCGCGATATCCGTCCCATGTGCGCCGGGCGATATCGAGGAAGATGCACAGGCCCATGATTGTCATAGCGCGCATCTTTGGAATTTCCTTGATTGTCACATCGCCCTGGTAGGCGAAGGCCTTTGCCTCATAGAGCGGGTTGGCCTCTACCCACTCGAAATATTCGCAGCAGGCCGCGAACAGATCGTCAGGCGTCGCGAAGATCGGCGCGCGCCCGTGAGAGCTGCGCGCTTCCCAGAAGCGATTTCCAAGCGGTGCGGACATGTGGCAGTCTCCCGGTCTGAGCGGGTGCAAAAAGCGGAGGCGAACAAATGTCGATTGAACGGGTATTCCACGGCGAGTTCTCGAAAGAGGAGGTACTGGCCTGGATCGACGAAACGCTGGACGCCAATCCCAAGCTGACTCCCAAGGGCATCAATGTCAGCAATCGGATAGAGGCCATGGGCATCGGCGATAAATATCGCGACGTCAAAATCGCAGCAGACCCGCAACTGTGGCCCGACGATACCGTCCGACTCGTTTCTGATGATGACGAATAGGCCGGGGCTACCGCTTCCCCGGGAAAGGCCGACCGGAACACTCGTCAAGCGGGAGGCGATAGCCTCACTCGACTCAAGGCGGATTGGCGAAGCCTACTACGCCTAAGCAGGCACAAGGCTACACGCGCACTGCGAAAAAAGTGGCCTCACTAGACCGGCTTTGAGAATAGCATGGCCCACGCGATTTTACCCACACCAAGCAGGAAAAGCCCGAGGCAAGGCACCCGGAACCATTCAAGATAGGCCTCCGGAATCGCATACGTTGTGCTGATAAGTGCTATTCCGGCGGCTGCGCAAACAAAACCAGTGGCGGCTGGCTTTCCGCCAGTTGCCAACGCCCAATTTGTAACAATGTCAGGAAGCTTTGGCGGCCCGTTTTCGCTCATAG
>JAFKFE010000750.1 GCA_017308345.1 Alphaproteobacteria bacterium
AAAGGTTGAAGCCGAGGCTGACGATGAGGATGGCCGCACCGGGTGCCGCGGCCACCCACCACTGGTCCAGGATGAAGCGGCGGCCAGACGCGATCATCGCGCCCCATTCGGGCAGCGGCGGCTGCGCGCCGAGGCCGAGGAAGCCGAGGCCGGCCGCGGTGAGGATGATGCCGGCCATGTCGAGCGTCACCCGGATGATCAGCGAGGAGATGCAGAGCGGCATGATGTGGCGCAGCACGATGCGGAAGGGCGAGGCGCCCATCAGTTGCACCGCCTTGATGTAGTCGGAGTTGCGCACGGTCAGCGTTTCGGCGCGGGCGATGCGCGCGTAAGGCGGCCATGAGGTGATGGCGATCGCCAACACGGCATTCTCGATGCCGGGACCGAGCGCTGCGACGAAAGCCAGCGCCAGCACCAGCTTCGGAAAGGCGAGGAAGATGTCGGTGATGCGCATCAGGATCGTGTCGGTCCAGCCGCCGGCATAACCGGCGACCGTGCCGACCAGGAGGCCGATGGGCGCGGCGATGACGGCAACGAGGATCACCACGTAAAGCGTCCAGCGCGCGCCATAGACGATGCGCGAATAGATGTCGCGGCCAAGGTCGTCGGTGCCGAACCAGTGCGCGGCGCTGGGCGGCAGCAGGCGGGCATTTTTCAGATCGCCGATGGTCGGCGAATAGGGGGCCAGCACATCGGCAAAAGCCGCGACCACCAGCAGCACGATGATGATCAGCATGCCGACCAAAGCCAGCCGGTTGGCGGAGAAGCGCCGCCAGGCGACATAGGCGCGGCCCAGCCTTGCCTGCAGGCGCGAGGCGGGCCGGTCGCTGAGCAGCCATTCGCGACGCGAGAGAGGGACGGCGTTGGAGGCGGTCATGACGAGGCCTCTTGGTGGCCGGAGGGGCCGGAGTGGGGGTGCTTGGCCGCGGCCAAGCCCGAAAGCGCGATAGCTCTGCTCATCTGGCCTTCGTCCTTGGATCGAGCAGCCGGTAGAGCAGATCGGACAGAAGGTTGATGGCGATGAAGACCGAGCCGATGGCGATGGTGCCGCCAAGCACGGCGTTCATGTCGGCGTTCTGCAGCGAATTGGTGATGTAGAGGCCGATGCCCGGCCAGGAGAAGACGGTCTCGGTCAGCACCGAGCCCTCGAGCAGATTGGCGTAGGAAAGCGCGATCACCGTCACCATCGGCACGGCGGCGTTGCGCAGCGCATGGCCCCAGATGATGCGCGTCTCCGACAGGCCCTTGGCGCGCGCCGCGACGATGTATTCCTGCGCCAGCTCGTTCAGCATGAAGGAGCGGGTCATGCGGCTGATATAGGCGAGCGACAGATAGCCGAGCAGCGCGGCCGGCAGGACGATATGACGCCAGGCGTCGTGGAAGACGTCCCACTGCCCCTGGATCGCGGCATCGAGCAGGTAGAAGCCGGTGATCGGCGTGAAGGTGTATTCATAGACGACGTCGAGCCGCGCCGGGAAGGCGATCCATTGCAGCTTGGCGTAGAACAGCACCAGGCCGAGCAGCCCGAGCCAGAAGATCGGCACGGAATAGCCGATGAGGCCGACGACGCGGGCGATCTGGTCGATCAGGCTGCCGCGCTTGACGGCGGCCAGCACGCCGAGCGGCACGCCGATGACGGCGCCGATCAGCGTGCCCAGCGTCGCAAGCTCGATGGTCGCCGGGAAGACGCGGCGGATATCGGACATCACCGGATTGGTGGTCAGCACCGAGGTGCCGAAGTCGCCCCTCAGCGCCGCTTTGACATAGAGATAGAACTGCTCGATCCAGGGCAGGTCGAGGCCCATCTCGCGGCGCGTGCGCTCGACGACGGCGGTGGGCGCCCGGTCGCCCAGAACGGCCAGCACCGGATCGATCGGGATGACGCGGCCGATGAAGAAGGTCACCGCGAGCAGGCCGAGATAGGTCGTCACCGCGACGACCAGGAAGCGGCCGAGCGACGACAGGATGGCGACGGCGCGGGCGCTGCCGCGCCCCGCCGCCGCCTGGTTTTCAGCTACGCTCACGATGCGCGTCCGAAGACGCTATTCCTTGGAGACCGGACCGACGAAGTTGGTGTCGAAGCTCGGGCCAAGGGCGAAGCCCTTCAGATTCTTGCGCAGCCCCGCCACTTCCAGCTGCTGATGGATGATGACGAAGGGGCTGGTGTCGAGGATCTTCTGCTGCAGGTCCTTGTACATGTCGGCGCGCTTGGCCGAATCCTTCTCAAGCAACGCCGCCTCGGTCTCCTTGGTCAGGTCCGGAATGTCCCAGGCATTGCGCCAGGCCAATGTCTTGATCTTGGCGGCGTCGGAATTGTCCGGATTGGAAGCGAAGGTCTGGGCGTTGGAGTTCGGATCGAAATAATCCTGGCCCCAATTGCCGATATAGATGTCATGGTTGCGGGCGCGGTATTTGGTCAACGTCTGCTTACCGTCACCCGGAATGATCTCCAGCTGGATGCCAGCCTGGCCGAGCGTCTGCTGGATCGATTCCGCCATGCCGGTGGTCGGCTGGCCG
>JAFKFE010000751.1 GCA_017308345.1 Alphaproteobacteria bacterium
GACAGCATGACGCCGTGGCCGGAATAGCCGCCTATCGAGATCACCTTCGGCATCACTTCGCGCACGAACGGCTTTCTCGGCATCGTGATGCCGACATAGCCGCCCCAGCCATGCGTGATCTCTACATCCTTCAGGTCCGGATAAAGTTCGGCGATCTGCTTGCGGATATGGATGTGGATGTCCTTCGGATCGTTGACGGCATAGACCTCGCGGCCACCGAACAGGAGCCGGCCGTCTTTCGACTTGCGGAAATAGCGCACCACGAAGCGGGAATCATCGGCGGACTCGCCGCCTGGCAGCACTTTGGAAGCAGCGCCGAGCGGCACGGTCGCGCCGATGAAGGAACCGATCGGCATTATATGCGACGCGCTCACCGGCTCGAGGTTGCCGCCATAGGCATTGACCGCGATCAGGCATTTGTCGGCGGTGATCTTGCCCCTGGGCGTTGTGACCGTCACCTTGCGGCCATTGGAAACGATGCCGGTGGATGGCGTCTGCTCGAAGAGATGCGCGCCCGCCGCCGCCGCGACTTTCGCCGTGCCGATCACCAGCTTCAGCGGATGGATGTGACCGGTGCCGATGTCGCGGGTGCCGCCGAAATAGCGCGCCGAGCCCAACCGTTCCGCCGTCTCCGCCTGGTCCATGAAGCTGACATGCGGATAGCCGAAGCGGCTCGCCATGATCTCGGCGTGGCGCTTGTAGTCGTCGACGTAGCGCATCTTGTGCGCCACCGAAAGCTGGCCCGGCATATAGTCGATGTCGATCGCGTTGGTGGCGGCGAAGTCGAACAGATGCGCCTTGGCTTCCTCGGCCATGTCGAACAGCGCCTTGGCGCGGGAAAGGCCATATTCGGCCTCCATTTCCTCCGCCCAGGCGCGCTGCCCGGTGCCAAGCTGGCCGCCACTGCGCCCCGACGCGCCGTCGCCGAAACGATACGCTTCGATCAGCACGACATTCGTGCCGGCCTTGGCCAGGTGCGCCGCCGCCGACAGCCCGGTGAAGCCGCCGCCGATGATGACGACGTCACAGGTCCGATCGCCGTTTAGGGCTGAGTATTCGGGTCTAGGTCCAGCCGTGTCTTCGTACCACGAGCGGCCTGGGGAGATCGGTGATTGGTAAGGCATGGTAACGCCAGTCAATGGTGAATGGTGAATGGTGAATGGCCGCGAAAAGCGCGTCGTCGGCACTCATCCATCCAAAATAAAACTACTCACCATTCACTACTCACCATTCACGCGACGAAGTCGCCCCTCACACGTTGAGAAGCAGATATTCCCGCTCCCACGGGCTGATCACTTCCATGAAGGTTTCGAACTCGGCGCGTTTGATCGCCGCGTAGGTGGCGGCGAATGACTTGCCCAGGATCGTGCCGAGCTCCTCGTCGGTCTCGAACAGGTCGACCGCTTCCAGCAGGCTGCGCGGCAGGTCGATCTCGTCGGCGTTGGCCGTGGTCAGCACCGGCGGCTCGGCCTTGATCTTCCTGGTCATGCCGATCAGTCCGCAGGCAAGCGATGCCGCCAGCGCCAGATAGGGGTTGGCGTCCGACGATGGGATGCGGTTTTCGACGCGTCTCGCCGCCGGGTCCGAACGCGGCACACGGAACGCGGTGGTGCGGTTGTCATAGCCCCATTTGTTGTTGACCGGAGCCGAGGCCTGCTGCGTCAGCCGGCGGTAGGAGTTGACGTAAGGCGCGAACATCACCAGCGCGTTCGGCACATGCTTCTGCATGCCGCCGATGAAGTGGAAGAACGCGTCCGTCTCGGAGCCGTCCTCGGCCGAGAAGACGTTCCTGCCGGTCTTCTTGTCGACGATGGACTGGTGGATATGCATGGCCGAGCCCGGCTGGCCCTGGATCGGCTTCGCCATGAAGGTGGCGTAGATCTCGTGCTTCAGCGCCGCCTCGCGGATGGTGCGCTTGAACATGAACACCTGGTCGGCAAGCTCGATCGGGTTGCCGTGGCGCAGGTTGATCTCGAGCTGGCCGGCGCCTTCCTCATGGATCAGCGTGTCGATCTCCAGGCCCTGCCGTTCGGAGAAATGGTAGATGTCGTCGATCAGTTCGTCGAACTCGTTGACGCCGGCGATCGAATAGCCGGCGCCGCCGCCGATCGGCCGACCCGAGCGCCCGACCGGCGGCGTCAGCGGATAGTCCGGATCGGGGTTCTTGCGCACCAGATAGAATTCGATCTCGGCCGCCACGACCGGCTTCAGGCCGCGCTCGTCATAAGCGGCGAGCACGCGCTTCAGGACGTTGCGCGGCGTGAATTCGACAGAACGGCCGTCCTGGTGCACGAGATCGCAGATCACCGCCGCCGTCGGATCTTCTTCCCAGGGCACGACGGTGAGTGTCGACAGATCGGGGAGCAGCTTCAGGTCGCCGTCATCCTCCGGATAGTGGAAGCCGTTGCCGTCTTCCGGATAGCCGCCGGAGATCGTCGTCATGAACACGGCCGAAGGCAGCGCCAGCGAAGTGTTGGACGTGAATTTCTTCGACGGCATCATCTTGCCGCG
>JAFKFE010000752.1 GCA_017308345.1 Alphaproteobacteria bacterium
AGCATATGCGAGCTCTTGTTGAACTCGTCGAACCATTGCAGGCGCGTCAGCAACGCCACGATGGCGCCCGACGCCGCGGCCGTCTGGGCGCCGTACCAGAAGCAGGCGACGATTGCGCGCACCAGCGCCGGGACGTTGGCGCCCCAGATGCCGAAGGACGCGCGGGCAAGCACGGGGTAGGGCACGCCGGTCTTCACGCCGGCATAGCCGACCATGTTCATCAGCGCGTAGATGATCAGCGAGCCGATGCCGATGGCGACGATGAAGTTGACGAAGCCGCCGCAGAACAGAAACAGGCTTGCCGCGAGGTAATAGCCCCAGAGGCTGTGGACGTCCGAGGTCCAGACGTTGAAGATTGAAAACGGTCCCCAGTTCCTGACCGTTGCCGGAGCCAGATCCTCATTATAGAGGTCGGGCGATGCGCCTTGAATGGTCATTGCGGTTGTTCCCCTTGTTGCAAAACGCGCCCTCACGCGTTTGACCGCAGAGGTTAAGCTTGACCCTGGGGAAGCGGCAAGCGATCCATTTGCCGGCTTTCGCCTTAAAGATATTCAATGAGAATCGCCGTTATCCGCGAGGTCCGAGCCTGCATCGGGCTGAGTCGCATGGCTGTCTTTCGGCCGCCGCGCGCCCCGGGTTCCGAACTTTTTCCGTCGGCAACCAAATTTGTTTGGAACCGATCCGCGAGACGTGCGTTTAGTGTGGTTCGGCCGCGCTGCGGTCGACCGGGAGGATAATTATGGATCGCTTGCATTTCTTTACCCCAGTGCGCATTGCGCGCGGGCAGGGATACCCTGTGGAGGAAGTCGATAGCGTCTCCGAAGCAATGGTGTTCCTGCGGAAGTGGCCAACGGGAAGACGCGGCCCGGTTTATCAATGCGCGCTGAATTGCTGCGCGGCGGCAGTGTCGGGCAAGATGTCGGCCGAGGAAGCGAGGAAAGCCTTTGTCGGCTTCGCCCGCATCACCCGGCTGCTCGACGACGACATGGCGCTGCCACTGGGTGGCGCGTCGATGGACAATGTCTACGCGTTGCGGCGCTAGGTCGGAACAAGAATCCTCAAATGAAGGCGCTGCGCCCACGTCGGCGCAGCAACCGCTCTCTTTTCGACAAGTGCGCCTGAGCGTCAGTTCCGTACCAACAGTTTTTGGGGCGCCAGCCAGAATGGCGGCAGGCAAAGCGGGATGGCCGACAAGAGCAGCATGTCGTCCTTGACCTCGACGCCGAGTTCGTCGGCGACAAAGCGTCGGCGCGCGGCGAAACGGGCCGCCAGCGCCGGATAGCGCTCGGCGATCGTGGCGCGCAGGCCCGCATCGGCGAGGGTCACCGCGTCCTCGCAGTTGAGCGTCACGCCGTCGGGCATCGGCACGGGAATGATGTCGACCTGGAATGGCATGCCGGAGACAAGGCGCTCGCTCGAGCCCGGACGTATCGGCGAATGCATCCATTCTTCGAGGCCGACCAGATGGCCGGGATTGAGGGCCGGCCTCAGCCTGCCATGGGCCAGGGTGGAGATCACCGCCTCGTGGATCGCGCCGCCTTCGACGCCGATCCCGGCCGTTTCATACCAGGCAATCAGTCCGTCGAAATAGGCCTTTGTCGTCTCCAGGAAGGTGGCGTCGGCCTCGGCGATCAGGCCGCCGCGGGCCGTCAGGCCGCCCCAGTAACCGACTGCCGTCGTGGCACCCTCGCCGCGCCGCGGGACGCGGGCTGTCGGGCTGCGCAGGCCGATGACGGGGCCGCTCGCATCGTTGGAGGCAAACATCGGATGGCAGCTCATCGGTTCGCCGGCATAGCCCATGCGGGACGTCGCCGTGAGCTCGCTGTCGCCGAGGGTGAAGCCCGTGACGATCCGCCAGACCGCCATCGATGCCCTCGACGCTCCCCACTCAGCCTCGGCGATCTGGTCCGCGTCCACCACCGCCCGCAGTCCCTCGACCGGGTGCATCAGCACGCGTGTGGCGTCCACGACCGCGGACGGACCGACGATCGTGGCAATGGCGTCGACGATGAAAGACGGTGCGAAGAAGGTCGGCTTCGCCGAATCCCACTCCTCTTTCTCGAGGTACTTCCAGCCAACGATGCCGATCGTATCGCCGGACCCGAGCCCCGCTTCGCGCAGCACCGCGACAAGATCCGGTTTCTGGCTGCGGTCCTGCCCCATCAGGCTCAGCGACTGGGCAAGCATGGTGACGATGCCGGGCAGGCCGGCGATCGGCGTGTAGCCGATGTTCTCGTTGCCGGTGACTATGATGCGCTGGCCTGCCTTGCCCAGAAGCAGCAGAGCCTCCTCGAAGCGAGGCTCGAAGCCGGTCAGGAAGGCGATGTTGGCGGCGTGCTCGCGATCGGCATAGACGACCAGCCAGTCGGCGCCGGACTTCTTGATGGCGCGAGCGCAGCGCGTTTCATATGTCTCGACCGGGATGGCGGGGCGCTCGACCGGAAGGCCGAAATCCGGGATGTCCACAGTGCGCAGGGTGACGGTCATTTCTGTCCTCGTTGATGCTATGC
>JAFKFE010000753.1 GCA_017308345.1 Alphaproteobacteria bacterium
TTGTTCGGCGACGGCATGTTCGGTTTCAAAGCCCGAGCCAAGATGAAGCTGTTGCGGCAGCGCGCCGTCATCGACAGCTTTCCAGGCTACCCGGTGGTACGCGCCTGGTTCCCCTGGGAGGCCGCCGCCTTCGCCGTCAAGAAGCTGCGGCCGGACGTCGCCGTCGTGCAGTGCCACCAGTCGGTTCCGCTCGGCAAGGCGCTGCAGACCGAGGGTGTGCCGCTGGTCGTGTACCTGCGCAATGTCGAGTTCCACGAATTGGGTGGCGACCTGCGCGAACTGGATTCGGCGCATTACATCGCCAATTCCGAATTCACCGCCCGCACCTACAAGCGGGAGTTTGGCATCGATTCCATCGTTATCCCCCCGACCATCGATCCCGGCGTCTATAGCACGCCGACCACTGGCGAGTTCGTCACCTTCATCAACCCTTACGAGGAAAAGGGTTTCGATCTGGCGGTTCATATTGCCGCCGCCTGCCCGAAAATCCCTTTCCTGTTCGTCGAGAGCTGGAAGCTGGAGGATGATCACCGCGCCAGGATCAACGAGGCCATCGGGGCGTTTGCCAACATCAGGCTGGAAAACCGCACCAACGACATGAAGACCGTCTATGGCCGCACGAAGATCCTGCTCGCGCCGAGCAAATGGGAAGAGGCCTGGGGGCGTGTCGCCTCCGAGGCCCATTGCAGCGGCATTCCCGTCGTTGGCTCGCGACGCGGCGGCCTGCCCGAGGCGATCGGTTCAGGCGGCGTGGTGCTGGACTATGATGCACCGCTCGCGGACTGGGTCGCCGCGATCGAGCGGCTTTGGAACGACAAACAGGAGTATGAGCGGCTTTCGTCCGCCGCTCGCAATTTCTCGGAGCGCCCGGAGCTCGATCCCGACCGCCAGTTCACAACGTTTTTCGGCCTTCTCGACAGCGCGGCGCGGATGCGCCCAAGGCGCGCCGCTTAGAGTGGTTCAGTGTTTCACGGAAGTACACGATCGCTCCACGCGATCCGGGCGCAAACCATTGCACACTCGCTCCTGGAGCCTCTCTAAAATTTGCGTAAGATTTTACTTACGCAAATCACCTAAAGCGCGTCGCGTTGAACCGGATTCATGCGACGCGCTTTAGCTCTTTGTTTTTATGCATGTCGTTTTCCCAAAACCGAGGTCACTTTTGGGCAACATGCATTAAGCAGGTCGTTTGACGCGGTTCTTCAGCATCTCGTAGCCGCGCTCGCCAAGCAGCGTGCGCGCGGCGGCCTTGACGGCTTTCTTGCGCCCGTCGGACGAATTCACCTGGCGGAGCCTGGCCGGAAGGTTGCGCGCGACCTGCTCGATCGCTGGCAGCGACAGCTTGTCGGGGAAACTCACGATATTGGTCTCGACGCACAAAACCGGCTTGCCCGACAACCTGGCGATCTTAAGCGCCTGCTCATGCTCGCTCTCGATGAACAGGATGGCGTCCGACTTGCGGTAGAACTCGGCCTTGAAGCTGCCATGCGCGCCGAGCCGCTGCCGCTCGGCCTTGCTTGGCAGATCGAGCATGATGAGGTGGTTGTATTGGATCTCATGCTCGGCGAGCCAGGCTTCGGTCAGCTTGCGGTATTTCTCCAGCCGGCTCGTGACCAGCCAGCCGATCTTGCGGGTCGGCCCGAGCAGCGGCCGCGCCGAGGCGAGGAATTTCTCGTAGGCCGGGCCGTCGTCGTTTTCGTCCTCGGTCGGGTCGAGGCAGAGCACGCCGTCAATGTCGACGCAGCATTGCTCGAGGAAGATGTGGTGCATGAAGTTCCACTGGAACATGCGCGGATGCGGAACGACCTCGAAGACGACGTCGATCTCCTGGTGTCGCGGCAGAAGCCCGAACACCGCGGCATAGACGAAGTCGCCCTGGATGCCGGCGGCCTCGATCTTTTCGCGGGCGTCGCGCATGGCGTTGCCACCGGCGACGCTGTCGTCGATCACCAGGATCTTGCGCATTTCGGAATGCTTCCGGTCGAGCGCGGCGCGTCGCTTGGTGATTCCCGACGTGTAGATCTTCCCGGCAAGGAAGCTGTCGAGATCGGTCATCGGAATGTTGGCCGTCAGGCTGACCAGGGTTGCCGCCAGGATGCCGCTTCTCGGCACGCCGACGACCAGGTCGATGTCGCGCGGCAGCCGGTGCAGGTTGCGCACGATCGCGTCGTTCATGTCTGAAATCGATCGGTAGTTCATGCCGTCATCCCTGTCCTGAGACCAGCGTGTAGAGAGCCGGCCGCTTTCATTTCGCTTCGCTGGGAGCCGCGAGGAACCCTCTTGCCGGGATCAGCCGCAATGCCTCTCGAAGCGCTTCGCGGCCTGCGCCGAAGGCAAGCGCGACGAGAATGGTGGCGGCATAGGAGAGCACCGCGCCGCCGGCCAGCGCCACGACGGGCGGCGCGTGCAGCACCGGCTTGACGAGCCAGACCACGCCGAACGCCAGATGCGCGCCGAGCACGAAAGGCATTGCCGCATGAAACACATGGCTGGCGCTCAGCGGTCCGGCC
>JAFKFE010000754.1 GCA_017308345.1 Alphaproteobacteria bacterium
GGCGACCTTTGCCGACAAGGTGTTCTTCACCAATTCCGGCGCCGAGGCGCTGGAATGCGCGATCAAGACGGCGCGGCGCTATCATTTCGTCAAGGGCCATCCCGAGCGCTTCCGCATCATCACCTTCGAGGGCGCCTTCCATGGCCGCACGCTGGCGACGATCGCCGCCGGCGGCCAGTACAAATATCTCGAAGGCTTCGGCCCGAAGGTCGAGGGTTTCGACCAGGTGGCCTTCGATGACATCGACGCCGCCGAAAAGGCGATCACGCCGGAGACCGCGGCGATCCTGATCGAGCCGGTGCAGGGCGAGGGCGGCATACGCCCGGTGCCGACGCAAGCGCTGAAGCGGCTGCGCCAGCTTTGCGACCAGCACGGCCTGCTTTTGATCTTCGACGAGGTCCAGTGCGGCATTGGCCGCACCGGCAAGCTGTTCGCGCACGAATGGGCCGGCGTCACGCCCGACCTGATGGCGATCGCCAAGGGCATCGGCGGCGGCTTCCCGATGGGAGCCTGCCTCGCCACGGATGAGGCGGCAACCGGCATGACCGCTGGCGTGCATGGCACCACCTTCGGCGGCAACCCGCTGGCGATGGCGGTCGGCAATGCCGTGCTCGACGTGGTGCTGGCCGACGGCTTCCTCGAGGACGTGCAGCGCAAGGCGCTGCTGCTGAAACAGGGCCTTGCGGCGGTCGCGGACGAATTTCCCGATGTCATCGAAGGCATAAGGGGCATAGGCCTTATGCTCGGCCTGAAATGCGCCATGCCGAACACCAAGGTGAACATGGCTTTGCGCGACCAGCACCTGCTTGCCGTGCCGGCGGGCGACAACGTCATCCGTCTCCTGCCGCCGCTCACCGTCACCGACGAGGAGATCGGCGAGGCGCTGAAGCGCATCCGTAGCGGCTCCAAGGGCCTGACCGACGCGATAGCGGCCGAAGCCGCGAAATAGTTTCTGGAAACCTGCCGATGAGTGTCCGCCACTTCACCGATCTATCCGCCGTTTCCGCGGGCGACCTGCGCATCATGCTGGACGACGCGATGGCGCGAAAGACCAGGCTCAAGGCTGGCGAGCGCTCCAAACCGCTCGATGGCAAGGTGCTGGCCATGATCTTCGACAAGCCGTCGACGCGCACGCGCGTGTCCTTCGATGTCGGCATGCGCCAGCTCGGCGGCGAGACGGTCATGCTGACCGGCACCGAGATGCAGCTCGGACGCTCCGAGACCATCGCCGACACGGCAAAAGTGCTGTCGCGCTATGTCGACGCCATCATGATCCGCACCACCTCGCACGACCGGCTGATAGAACTTACGGAGAATGCCACGGTTCCTGTCATCAACGGGCTGACCGACGACACGCATCCCTGCCAGATCATGGCCGACATCATGACCTTCGAGGAGCATCGCGGCCCGGTGGCCGGCAAGACCTTCGCCTGGACCGGCGACGGCAACAATGTGCTGCACTCACTGCTCGAAGCCTCGGCGCGGTTCCGTTTCAACCTCAATGTCGCGGTGCCGGAAGGCAGCGAGCCTTTCGAGAAATATGTCGACTGGTCGAAAGCCAATGGCGGCAAGGTCCGGTTTTCCAAGTCCGCCGAGGAAGCGGTCGACCAGGCCGATTGCGTCGTCACCGACAGCTGGGTCTCGATGGGCCAGGAGCACCGCGCCCGCGGCCACAACGTCTTCCTGCCCTATCAGGTCAACGCGGCGCTTATGGCCAAGGCCAAGCCCGACGCCTTGTTCATGCACTGCCTGCCGGCGCATCGCGGCGAGGAGGTCACCGACGAGGTGATCGACGGGCCGCATTCGGTGGTCTTCGACGAGGCCGAGAACCGGCTGCACGCCCAGAAGGCGGTGCTGGCCTGGTGCCTGGGCGCTTGATCAGACGCGACTGGCACCGACTGGCACTGGGAAGTGTCGACTTGATCCGGGGATATGTGATGCCTATTTGCGGGCCATCACGTAAATTGAACGCGCTTCGACGCATGCGGCTCATCGGGTTGCATGGCTGCGCCCCGGAGTTTTGTCATGTTGGAAACCCAGACCTTGGCTGAGCATAAACCCCAACTCGGTGAATTCGGCTTCGCCGGCGACGATCATGTCGTGCCTTACGAGGTCGCGCCGCTCGATGTGCGCGGCCGTACGGTGCAGCTCGGGACGATGCTCGACGCTATCCTGAGCCGCCACAATTATCCCGAGCCCGTCGCCCGCCTGCTGGCGGAAGCCTGTGTGCTGACCGTGCTCCTCGGCACCTCGCTGAAGTTCGAAGGCAAGTTCATCCTGCAGACCCGCACGGATGGCCCGGTCGACATGCTGGTGGCCGATTTCACCACGCCGCATGCGCTGCGCGCCTATGCGCGCTTCGATGCGGACCGGCTGCAGGCCCTGATCGCCGCCGGCGAGACCTCGCAGCAGGCGCTGCTCGGCAACGGCGTGCTGGCTTTGTCCATCGACCAGGTCGCGCATACGCAGCGCTATCAGGGCATCGTCCAGCTCGACGGCACTTCGCTG
>JAFKFE010000755.1 GCA_017308345.1 Alphaproteobacteria bacterium
CTCGGCGACCGCATGCATGTGCTGCCGCCGGTGCTGTCGGGCGGCGAGAAGCAGCGCGCCGCGATCGCGCGAGCGCTGATCGAGCAACCGGAAATCCTGCTGGCCGACGAGCCGACCGGCAATGTCGATCCGCCGCTGGCGCGCCGGCTGCTCAGGCTGTTCATCGAGCTCAACCGGCTGGGCACCGCCGTCGTGATCGCCACCCACGACCTTGGCCTGATGGAGCAGGTCGATGCGCGCCGCATGATTCTGGCCGGCGGAAGGCTGGACGTCTATGACTGACTTTCCGGCCGATCATCTCCAGGACCAAACCGCCGAGACGACCACGGTCCGGCGTGTCCAGCGCAAGACGGCTCCGATCGTGCCGGCGCAGAACATCGCCGGCCGGGCGCTGGTGCTGGTCATCGCCATCATGACCTTCCTGTCCTGCCTCACCTTCGGCGCGGTGACGCTGGTGCGCGACACCGCCTCGGTCTGGGAAAACCAGATCTCGCGCGAGGCGACGATCCAGATCAAGCCGGCCGACGGTCTCGACATGGAGGCGGCGCTTGAGCAGGCCTCGCGGATCGCCGGCGAGTTCCCCGGCGTGAAAGGCACCAAGATCATCGATCGCGACGCGACGGCGCGTCTTTTGGAGCCATGGCTGGGCAGCGGCCTCAACATCGACGAACTGCCGGTGCCGCGCCTCATCGTCGTCACCATCGACGAGGCCAGCCCGCCCGACTTCGCCGCCATGCGCGCCGCCATCACCCCCAAGATCCCGACCGCCGCGCTCGACGATCACCGCACCTGGGTCGACCGTCTCGTCGCCATGGCGCACACGACGGTCACGATCGGCATCGCCGTCTTGCTGCTGATGCTGTCGGCGACGGTGCTGACGGTGGTTTTCGCCACGCGCGGCGCCATGGCCGGCAACGGCCATATCATCGAGGTGCTGCATTTCGTCGGCGCCGAGGCGCGCTTCATCGCGCGCGAATTCCGCTGGCATTTCCTGGTCACCGGCATGAAGGGCGCGGCCGCCGGAGGCGCGTTGGCGATCGCCGTCTTCATCGTCTTTTCCTGGTGGTCGTCGCGCAACATGGCCACGCCTCAGGCCGACCAGGCGACGGCGCTGTTCGGCAATTTCGCCATCGGTTCCGCCGGCTATTTCGGCGTCGGCCTGATGGTGCTGGTGATCGGCGCTCTGACCGCGGCGACCTCGCATGCCACCGTTGTCGCCTATCTCAGCGACATCGACGTTCGCCAGCCGGATGCGGGCTGACCCATGAACTCCAACCGAAAGTCAGCGCAAGGCACTATATACAAACAAGGCAACGATCACGGGTTGGGGAGGTGCCGTAACGCAAAGTGCGCCGTCTTACCTATCAAAGGCCGCATTTCGGAGTTAACCATGAGATGTTTTCAGGATTAACCTGGGGATGATGGAAGCGCGGGATTCGATCGAGACGGCTGGACGGATGCCGGCGGCGCGCGTGCGCGCGTCCGCCCCCGCCGGGCTTGGCCGTCTGCGGCTCGCCCTTCGCGTCTGCGGTTTCGCCGCGCTCGCCGCCCTGGCGCTTTTCGCCGGCGGCTTCGGCTGGTTCGCCGACAAGGTCAGCCACATGACCACCCCGCTCAACCCGGCCAGGGCCGATGCCATCATCGTGCTCACCGGCGGGCAGTCGCGCCTCGACGCCGCTATGGACCTGCTGGCGTCCGGCAAGGGCGAACGGCTGCTGATCAGCGGCGTCCATCCGTCGGCCACCAAGCGGCAGTTGCAGGCGGCAATGGGCGGCGACAAGCGGCTCTTCTCCTGCTGCGTCGATATCGACCGCGCCGCGCTCGATACCATCGGCAACGCCGAGGAAAGCGCCAAATGGGTGGAGAACCACGCCTATGGCAGCATCATCATCGTCACCAACAACTACCACATGCCGCGCAGCCTGCTCGAGATGGGCCGCCTGCTGCACGGCGCGCGCCTCGAGCCCTATCCGGTGGTCAACACCAATCTCGGCAATGGCGGCTGGCTGACCAAGCCTGAAGCGCTGCGCGTGCTGCTCACCGAATACAGCAAATATGTGCTGTCGCTGGCGCGCGGCTTCCTGCCGCTTCGCGCGACGCCGGAGGGCATCACGCTCGCCGAAGCATCGACCGTGGTGAAGAACTAAACCTTGGACGCCACATTGCCGCGCAGGCGGGCAATCTCCTGCTCCAGGCCGGCGATGCGCCGGTCACGCTCGGCGAGCGCCGCGGCGACATCCGCCGCCTCGAAACGCTGTGGAATATGCTGCGGGCAGTTGGCATCCCAGGCCGAGACCGTGAACAGGATCGCCTGTTCCGGCCGCGCCTTGTAGCCCGCGGGCATCAGCCTTGCCATCAGCTCCGGGTCGTTTTCGACGACACGCGCCCTGCCCCAGATCTTGATGCGCTGCCTGAGCATATAGTCGATCAGGAACAGGAAGGCCCGGTCATTGTCCTCCAGATTACCCTGGGTGATGAACTGCCTGTTGCCGGAAAAATC
>JAFKFE010000756.1 GCA_017308345.1 Alphaproteobacteria bacterium
GTTCCTTCTCCATTACAACTTGCCGCCCTACTCGGTCGGCGAGACCGGCCGCATGGGCTCGCCGGGTCGCCGCGAAATCGGCCACGGCAAGCTTGCATGGCGCGCGATCCATCCGATGCTGCCTTCGGCGGAGCAGTTCCCCTACACGCTGCGCATCGTCTCTGAAATCACCGAATCCAACGGTTCGTCCTCGATGGCGACCGTATGCGGCACTTCGCTGGCGCTGATGGATGCGGGCGTGCCGCTGGCAAAGCCGGTTGCCGGCATCGCCATGGGCCTGATCAAGGAAGGCGAGCGCTTCGCGGTGCTCTCCGACATCCTCGGCGACGAGGATCATCTCGGCGACATGGACTTCAAGGTCGCCGGCACCGCCAACGGCGTCACCTCGCTGCAGATGGACATCAAGATCGACGGCATCACCGAGGAGATCATGGGCATCGCGCTCGGCCAGGCCAAGGACGGCCGCCTGCATATCCTCGGCGAGATGGCGCATGCGCTGTCAGGCGCCCGCGCCGAGCTCGGCGAGTTCGCGCCGCGCATCGAGGTCATGCATATCCCGACCGACAAGATCCGCGACGTCATCGGGTCCGGCGGCAAGGTGATCCGCGAGATCGTCGAGAAGACCGGCGCCAAGATCAACATCGAGGACGACGGCACGGTCAAGATCGCTTCGGCGAACGCCGAGGAGATCGAGGCGGCGAAGAAGTGGATCCACACCATCGTCGCCGAGCCGGAAGTCGGCGAGATCTACGAAGGCACCGTCGTCAAGACGGCCGACTTCGGCGCTTTCGTCAACTTCTTCGGCCCGCGCGATGGTCTCGTCCACATCTCGCAACTCGCCAATGAGCGCGTCGCCAAGACCTCCGATGTCGTCAAGGAAGGCGACAAGGTTTGGGTCAAGCTGATGGGCTTCGACGAGCGCGGCAAGGTTCGCCTGTCGATGAAGGTCGTCGACCAGGCGACCGGCAAGGAAATCGTCCAGGAAAAGAAGAAGGCCGAAGGCGAGGAAGACGCCGCCTGATCGTCCTGATCGAATAAATCAAGACGGGCGCGCCGCAAGTCGCGCCCGTTTCTATTTCAGGGCCATCGGGACCCGTCCGCAATCGCGTCGGAACGAAAAGTTCTACGGAGCTGGTGAATGGCCGCGGAGCCGCTGAAGACGCTGTTCTATCCGTTCGAGGCCGAGGCGCTGCCTCTGCCGGGAAAGGATGCCCGCGTTCTGTTTCTTGGCGCCGAACCCGGCTTCCGTCTGCCGGCAGGCTTCGATGCGGCGCTGCATCTTGTACAGGGCTTCAGGCCGCATTTTCGCGCCCTCCAGGCATCCGGGTATGACGTGGCGCCACGGGCGGAAGGCCAGGGCTACGACATGGCTCTCGTGCTCGCCGGCCGGCATCGTGGGCAAAACGAGCTGCGCATCGCCGAAGCCATCGAGCGCGTAGCGGCAGGCGCGCCTGTCGTCGTTGCCGGTAGCAAGGACGACGGTGTCGACAGCTTGCGCAAGCGCATCAACGCCTTGACGCCGCTCGAAGGTCACCTGCCGAAGCATCACGGCGTTGCCTTCTGGTTCCGGCGGACCGGCGCGGAGGCGGCCGCGACGCTGCGCGCCGGCAATCCCGGCCTCATCGTCGAGGGCTGCTTCAAAACCGCGCCTGGCATGTTCTCTTTCGACCGGGTCGATGCCGGTTCAAAATTACTCGCCTCGAGCCTGCCTGACGATCTCAAAGGCAACGTCGCCGATTTCTGCGCCGGCTGGGGTTATCTGGCGGCGGAAGTCGCTCGGCGCTCGCGCGGCCTCACGGCCATCGATCTCCATGAAGCGGATTTCGAAGCCCTGGAAGCAGCCAGGCTGAACGTCCATGGGGCCGTCGAGCCGGGCTTCTTCTGGATCGATCTTCTCACCGAGACGGTCGAGCGGCGTTACGACGCGATCGTCATGAACCCGCCCTTCCACAGCGGCCGCGCGGCCGAGCCGGGCATCGGCGCGGGCATGATCCGTGCCGCATCAAAGGCGCTGAAACCGGGCGGCCGCCTGTTCATGGTCGCCAATCGCCAGCTTCCCTATGAGGCTGTGCTCGCCTCCGCCTTTGCGAGCCATGCCGAGATTGCCCGCGACGGCATGTTCAAGGTGTTTTCGGCCCGCCGATGAAAGCAATTCCAGGAAAAGTGTGAAGCGGTTTTCCGTCCGGAATTGCGCCGGGAAAAGCCGAGATGCCTACTGCACGCTGACGATGCGGGCGGGCTCGTGCGTGCCGAAGGCGGGCCTCGCTTCGCCGAGCTCGACCTTGAGCGGCGCCGGCCGGCCGAACAGATAGCCCTGGACCACCTCGCAGCCGGCGGCCCTGAGCAGCGTTGCCTGGTTCTCGGTCTCCACGCCCTCGGCGATGATGCCGACGCCAAGCGCCCGCGACAGGCCGACAATGGTCGAGACGATCGCGCCGGAACTGGAGTCGGTGTCGATGCGGCTGACGAAGGAGCGG
>JAFKFE010000757.1 GCA_017308345.1 Alphaproteobacteria bacterium
CCGAGCCGCATGATCGAGCCCTTGCCGAAAGCGCGCTCGATTTGCGACAGCGCCGCATCCAGAGCCTTTGATTTGTCCACTGCCTTATCCTCTACAAGCCGCAAAGTATTCTGAGCCATGATACATCACCCCTTGGTCGTCAATGAAGGCCGGACAATCCGTGATCCCTGTCATTTTGTACCTTTTTTGTTCTCATCTGGCAAGGGGAAACAAACGACTGAAAAACAAACAATATCTGGATTTGTTCTGTTTTTGTCTCACCAGGGATAGTACCCATCGGAGGCAATGGTCCAAAAGAGTTTTCCATATCCGGCCGCCCCGAATCGCGACCGAGATTGCGGGGCGACGCCTTGGAACCTAGTGTGCGCAGCCGCACGATCAACGAAAGTCACCGATCCCACATGCCGACATCCCCAAACATTCTCGCGCTGGGCGGCGCCCATATCGACCGGCGCGGCCAGGTCTCGGGCGTCTATGTGCCCGCGGCCTCCAACCCCGGCATCATGCGCGAGGATGTCGGCGGCGTCGTTTTCAACGCGCTGCGCAGCGTGGTGAAGCGTGGCGTGTCGGCGTCGCTGATTTCGGTGCGCGGCGGCGACGCGGCGGCGGACACCGTCGCCTCGGCGATCGACAGCGCCGGGATAACGGACCTCTCGGTGGTGTTCCTCGACCGCACGACGCCGAGCTACACGGCGCTGATCGACGCCGAGGGCGAATTGATCGTCGGGCTGGCCGACATGGCGCTCTACGATCTCGCCTTCCCCAAGCAGATAAGGCGTTCCAAGGTGCGCGAGGCGATCGCCGCCGCCGACGCCATCCTGTGCGACGCCAACCTGCCGACGGCGGCGCTGGAGCGCCTGGTAGCACTCTCCGGCGGCCGGCCGGTCTTCGCCATCGCCGTGTCGCCGGCCAAGGTCGTTCGCCTGGCGCCGCTGCTCGGCGATCTGTCGCTGCTGTTCATGAACCGGCGCGAAGCGGCCGCGCTGGTCGGCGCCGAGCCATCCGGAGAAAGCCTTGTCCAGAGGCTCAGGCAGGCAGGCCTGAGCGCCGGCGTCGTTACGGCCGGCAGCGCTCCGGTTCTGGGCTTCGACGACACTGGCATCTTCGAAATCGACCCACCCGCGCCGCGCAAGGTCGCCGACGTGACCGGCGCGGGCGACGCCCTGACCGGCGCGACGGTCGCCGCCCTGTTGCGCGGCCTGCCGCTGCGTGCCGCGCTGCGCGAAGGTCTTGCCGCGGCAATGCTGGCGATCGAGAGCCCCGAAGCCGTGCCGTCCTTCACGATCGCCAACTTCACGCAGGCGCTCGCCCTTGTGCCTGAGGCGCGGGAGGTGGCATAGGGCCACCAACGGAGCAATTCCTTCGGATCGGAGACAGAAATGACGCCGGACACCGCCCGCCCCTTCGTCGACATCCATCCGCCCGTGGCGGAAGCGCTTGCCGCCGGCCGGCCCGTGGTGGCGCTGGAAAGCACCATCATCACCCACGGCATGCCCTACCCCGACAATGGCGCCATGGCGGCCAAGGTCGAGCAGATCATCGCCGATGCCGGCGCGGTGCCGGCGACGATCGCCGTGGTCAATGGCCGTATCAAGATCGGCCTTTCGGACGGCGAGCGCGAATCGCTCGCCATGACCGGCGACGCCATGAAGCTGTCGCGAGCCGATATCGGTTTTGCGGTGGCGCAAGGGCGCACCGGCGGCACCACTGTCGCGGCCACCATGATCGCCGCGCATATGGCCGGGATAAAAGTCTTCGCCACCGGCGGCATCGGCGGCGTCCACAAGGGCGCCGAGAAAAGCTTCGACATCTCGGCCGACCTCGACGAACTGGCGCGTACGCCGGTCATCGTCGTCTCGGCCGGCGCCAAGGCGATCCTGGACATCGAAAAGACGCTGGAAGTGCTGGAGACGCGCGGCGTGCCGGTCATCGGCCACCGCAGCGAGACCATGCCGGCCTTCTGGTCCAGGCAATCGCCGTTCCGCGCGCCGCTGACCCTCCATTCGGCCGAAGACATCGCGCATTTCCATCGGACGCGGCAGGCGCTTGGCCTGAGCGGCGGCATTCTGGTCGCCAATCCGGTGCCGCAGGGCGACGAGATCCCCGCCGCCGAGATGGACGGCTACATCCACGCCGCGCAGAAGGCCGCCGAGGCGCTGAACGTCACCGGCAAGGCGGTCACGCCCTTCCTGCTGTCGAAGATCCTGGAACTGACCGGCGGCCGCAGCCTGAAGACCAACATCGCGCTGGTCGAGAACAATGCGCGGCTGGCGGCGGAGATCGCGAAGGCGCTGTAGGGTATTCGGGTTACGGCCAACCACAGTGGCCGAGTTCCTTCACACCCCCCTCTGGCCTGCCGACCATCTCCCCCGCAAGGGGGGAGATCAGCAGTTCAGCCGCTGGCTCTCCTTTTCAACGTTGGCGATTAGCGAAAGCCCGGGCGACATCCACTCTCCCCCCTTGCGCGGGAGA
>JAFKFE010000758.1 GCA_017308345.1 Alphaproteobacteria bacterium
GCCGCTGATCCTGCCCGGCCTGATCGCCGGCGCGATCCTTTCCTTCGCCAAGGCGATGGGCGAGTTCGGCGCCACCATCACCTTCGTCTCCAACATCCCCAACGAAACGCAGACGCTGCCCTCGGCGATCTACACCCTCACGCAGGTGCCTGGCGGCGACGAGGGCGCGCTCAGGCTGACGCTGATCTCGATCGCTATCTCGATGGTCGCGCTGGTCGCGTCGGAAGTGCTGGCGCGGCGTGTCGGCCGGCGGATGGATATCGAATGACGCTCTCCGTCGATATCCACCATCGGCTTGGCGACTTCGCCATGGAAGCCAGCTTCGAGAGCGCCGGCCGGTTGACGGCGCTGTTCGGGCCGTCTGGCTCAGGCAAGTCGACGTTGATCAACCTGATCGCCGGCCTGATCCGTCCGGACGAGGGCCGCATCGCCATCGACGGACGCGTGCTGGTCGACACCGCCGCGCGCATCTTCGTGCCGGCGCACAAGCGGCGGATCGGCATGGTGTTCCAGGATGCGCGGTTGTTCCCGCATATGAGCGTCGGCGGCAATCTGCGCTACGGCCGCTGGTTCACGCCGTCTTCCGAACGCTACGCCAAGGTGGACGCGGTGGTCGACCTGCTCGGCATCGGCCACCTGCTCGACCGGCGGCCGGCGAAACTGTCGGGCGGCGAAAAACAGCGCGTGGCCATCGGCCGCGCCCTGCTTGCCAGTCCGAGACTGCTTTTGATGGACGAGCCGCTCGCCTCGCTCGACGACGCGCGCAAGGCCGAGATCCTGCCCTATGTCGAACGGCTGCGCGACGAGACGAAAATCCCGATCGTCTATGTCAGTCATTCCGTCGCCGAGGTGGCGCGACTGGCCAGCGACGTCGTGGTGCTTGCGCAAGGCAAGGTGGCGGCCGCGGGCCCGACCGAGGCGATCATGCGGCGGCTCGACCTCTTGCCGGCGGGAGAGCGCGGCGAGGGCGGTGCGGTGCTCGACACCAGGGTTCTGCGCCACGACGATGCCTTCGGCATGACGGTGCTTGCCTCGCAGGCCGGCGAAATCCGCGTGCCGAAGCTGGCGAGAGCGGCCGGCGCTCCGGTCCGGATACGCATCCGCGCCCGCGACGTGATGGTCGGCATCGAGAAACCCGTCGGCCTCAGCGCGCTCAACATCCTGCCGGGAATGGTCGTCAGCATGAAACCGGGCGAGGGGCCCGAGGTCGAGGTCGGGATCGATTGCCACGGCGCGGTCGTGATCGCGCGGATCACCGAACAATCGCGGCAGGCGCTTGGTCTCAAGCTGGGACGCCAGGTCTTCGCGGTCATCAAGACGGTGAGTTTCGACCACGCAAACACCGGCGCCGGCCTGCCGGCCGAAGCCGACGTTTGAGGAGTCCGATCATGTCGCTATGTATATTTGGAATAGCGCTTTCTTGCAGCGGGGACTATTGTCGTGCCGTGGAATCCGAGGAGATGAAATGCCGTCGCTCAGCCTGCGGATAAACCTCGACCCCGATGGCCGGATCGGCCCGGGCAAGATCGAGCTTCTGGAGCAGATCGCCGCCTTCGGCTCGATCTCGGCCGCGGCGCGCGGCATGGAGATGTCCTACAAGCATGCCTGGGACCTGGTCGAGGACATGAACCGGGTTTTCGGCAAGCCGCTGGTCGCGGCGCAGACCGGCGGCCGCAAAGGCGGCGGCGCGCAACTGACGTCGGTCGGTCTGGCGGTGGTCAGCCGGTTCCGGGCCATAGAGCGAGCCGCTTCATCGGCCGCCGCCATTCATATGCAGGCGCTGCAGGCGGAGATCGATGCGGGATGAGGAGTAGGGAGTAGGGAGTAGGGAGTAGGGAGTAGGATGTGACATCCTGGAGTGCTCTACGCACGCAAATCTGCCGTCCTTATTGCCTTACTCCCCTACTCCCCCAATTTCCTCAGCAGGTAAGTGTCCATGATCCAGCCCTTCTTTCGCCGGGCTTCCTCGCGGACCTTCTCGATCTCGGCGCCGACATCGCCCAGCCGGCCGGAGATGATGATTTCGTCCGGCGTGCCGAGATAGGCGCCCCACTGGATGAAGACATCCTTGTCGGCCAGCGTGTTGAAGGCGCATTTGCCGTCGAGCATGACCACCGCCGAGCCTGCATTGGCCGGCAAGCCTTCCTCGGTCAGCCGCCGGCCGGTGGTGACCAGGATCGAATCACCGATGCGGTTGAGCGCGGTCGCATGACTCGCCGCGAGCGCCTGGATCGCGGTGATGCCGGGGATGACCTCGAGCTCGAACCCGACATTGCCCCTGAGGCGGACGCGTTCGAGGATACGCAGCGCGCTGTCATAGAGCGATGGGTCGCCCCAGATCAGGAAGGCGCCGCAACCATCTTCGGCAAGCTCGTCGCGGATCAGGGCTTCGTAGATCTCTGCTATCGCCTCGTGCCAGTCGTCGACGGTTGTCCGGTAAGACGATGTCGGCTCGGCCCGTACCGGCA
>JAFKFE010000759.1 GCA_017308345.1 Alphaproteobacteria bacterium
ACTCGCCGCGCTGCGCGCCAAGATGACGCTTGCCGCCGAAGCGGCGGCGCTCGGCAATCCGGCGGAGTTCGAGCGCCGGCTCGCCGCCAATCCGGCCGACCATCAGGCGCGCTTCGACCTGGCGATGATCCAGAACGCGCGCGGCGAACGGCATGCGGCCGCCGACAACCTGCTTTCGATCGTCAAGGCCGACCGGAGCTGGAACGACGACGGCGCCAGGGCGCAGCTGCTGAAGCTGTTCGAGGCCTGGGGAATGACCGACGAGGCGACGCTGGCGGCACGGCGCAAGCTCTCGTCGCTGCTGTTCTCGTAGGGATGCTCGGCGTTTCACAGGATCGCCGAGCCGCTCTGGATTGATTTTTGCGCGATTTCGGAAACCGCCACGCGCCTGTTCCGGGATTGCGCTCAAAGTTTTTACCGGCTGTCGTGGCCGGCGGGCTTGAGAGGCGGACCGCCGGCGCCAGATAAGGGCTGTGCCGATCAGTAAGAGTTTGCGGGTGCGAGAGGAGATTGCGGGTTTGAAGCGCTTGGCTGTGTCGCTTTGGGAGGGTCGCGGTGCGCGTCGGTAACGCCCTCTACCGGCTCGCCAAGGATCTGCCGCCGGCGATCCCGGTGTTCCCGCTCGCCGGAGCGCTGCTCCTGCCCGGAGGCCGCATGCCGCTCAACATCTTCGAACCGCGTTACCTGCAGATGATCGACCAGGCGATGGCCGGGTCACGGCTGATCGGCATGATCCAGCCAAGCCTGGACGGCGCCTTGCGCGACGACGGCGAGCCGGAGCTGTGCAATGTCGGTTGCGCCGGGCGCATCATCTCGCTCGCCGAGACCGGCGACGGCCGCTACCTGATCTCGCTGCAGGGCGTGTGCCGGTTCCGCATCGTGCAGGAGCTCGCGGCGAAAGCGCCGTTCCGGCAGTGCAAGATCGCGCCGTTCCTCGCCGATCTCGAGGAGGATCCGGCCGCCGCCGAGGTCGACCGGCCGGCGCTGCTCAAGGCGTTTCGCGCCTATCTGCAGGCCAATGACCTCGAGGCCGACTGGGAAAGCGTCAGCCGCGCAGAAAACGGCATGCTGGTCAACGCGCTGTCGATGATGGCGCCCTACGGACCGGCCGAGAAGCAGGCGCTGCTGGAAGCGCCGGACCTGAAGACGCGCGCCGAAACGCTGATCGCCATCACCGAGATGACGCTGGCGCGCGAGGGTGACGAGTTTGGGTCGAGCCTGCAATAAGTGCATTGATATTCAGGTGAGGCCGGCCTGCAAATGGCGACTTCCCGCGCTTCCGGTGCTCACGTACTTCAAGTACGCTCCGCTCCGGCGTAGGCCGGTTCTCGGAAGCCACCATTTTCGGCTCGGCCTGACGTGAATCTCAACCCACTTAAGCCGTGCAGTGGACAAGGGATAAGTGCGATGGCGGACTTACGTGACGGGCGGAAGGCCGAGGTCGATCCGAAACTGCTGGAATTGCTGGCCTGCCCGCTGACCAAGGGGCCGCTGACCTGGGACCCCGAGCGCGGCGAGCTGGTTTCGCGGCTGGCCAAGCTCGCCTATCCGGTGCGCGACGGCATACCGATCATGCTGCCTTCCGAGGCGCGCGCGATCTCGGCCGAGGACGCGCTGGCCCCGCCGCCGCCCCGGCTCAGCGGGCCTTCGTGAAGCCGGAGGGTCCCAAAGTCCCCCATGACACAGGTTGGCGATCCTTCGCGCCCCCCCTCTGTCCCGCCAGCGCCGGGGTTCTGCGTCGTGACATATCGTCCTACTGAAAATTCCGCCCCTTGGGCATGACCTGTCGTGCCGCGCCTGCCAGCGTTGCAACGTCCTGCCGGACCGGTAGGCCACGGCTTGACGGATACTCAGGTCGATTGGGAGTCTCGGCGGGTCGATGCTCGATGGTGGGTGGCTCGTGCAGCAGCACGCCGAGCCAGGAGGTCAGATCCTCGATCCGGTCGGCGACGATGTGGATGACGTCCGATTCGTGCTGCAGCTTGCCGCTGACGCGGATGAAGCGGGCGCCCATGACCACCGAGCGGAAGCGATCGAAGACGCGCGGCCAGATGATGACGTTGGCGATCGACTTCTCGTCCTCCAGCGTGAGGAAGATCGCATTGCCCTTGCCGGGGCGCTGGCGCACCAGCACCAGCCCGGCAACGGAGACGCGGCGGCCGTCGCGCACCGACGGCAGGCGGGCATTGGGGACGACGCCGGCGCGATCAAGCCGCTCGCGCAGGAAGGCGACGGGATGCTCCTTCAGCGACAGGCCGAGCGCGCGGTAGTCGTGAACCACATGCTCGCCGAGCGGCATTTTCGGCAGTTTCGTTTCCGGTTCCAGCTCGCGCAGGTTGAGCGAGGGCTGGTCGAACAGCGGCAGTTTCTCCGCGGCGCTCCTGCCGTCGAGCGCCCGCACCTCCCAGAGCGCCGAGCGACGGTCGAGGCCGATCGAGCGGAAGGCGTCGGCCTGCGCCAGCTTCTC
>JAFKFE010000760.1 GCA_017308345.1 Alphaproteobacteria bacterium
AGGCGGTCAGCGGCGTGGCGCCGAAGGACCTGAAGCCGCTGGCGGATGCCGGCAAGAAGACGCTGGGCTCCGGCGTGGTCGTCTTCGTCGGCGCTGGCGAGGACAACAAGGCAAGCGTGGTCGTCGGCGTCACCGACGATCTGACCGGCCGCTTCAGCGCCGTCGATCTGGTGCGCGTCGCGTCCGCCGCGCTCGGCGGGCAGGGCGGCGGCGGCCGGCCCGACATGGCGCAGGCCGGCGGCCCGGACGCCTCGAAGGCCAACGACGCTATCGCGGCGGTCAGGGCGGCGCTCGAAGCCGCGTGAAGGCCCGATGAAGGTCCTCGTTCTCGGCGGCTACGGACTGATCGGAGAAGCCGTCCTCGAACGATTGACCGACGACGGCCATGACCTCAGCGGGCTTGGCCGCGACGTCAGCCAGGCGCGCCGCCGCAAGCCCGATATGCAATGGACCGCAGCGGACATGTCGCGGTTGCTGACGGCGGCGGACTGGGTGCCCCTGCTTGCCGGCGTGGACGCGGTGGTGAACGCCGCCGGCGCCTTGCAGGACGGCCCGCGCGACCAGTTGGATGCTATCCACCGGCGTTCGGTCGAAGCGCTCGTGGCGGCCTGTGAGCAAACCGGCGTGCGCCGGCTGGTACAGATTTCAGCGGTCGGCGCGGACCTCCAGTCGGACAGCGCCTTTTTCCGCACCAAGGCGGAAGGCGACCGCGCCGTCGCTTCGTCTTCGCTCGAGTGGACGATCCTGCGGCCCGGTCTTGTCATCGCCCCCGCCGCTTACGGCGGAACGGCCCTGCTGCGCGCCCTGGCCGCCTTTCCGTGGGTTGTCCCGGCCGTGCTTGCCGACCGGCCGATCCAGACCGTATCGGTGAGGGATGTCGAGGAAGCGGTTTCGCGCGCCGTCGCCGGTGGCTTGCCGCGCGGGCTGGTCATCGATCTCGTCGAGGAACGGGCCAGGCCCCTTGCCCACATCCTCCTCGAATTCCGCTCCTGGCTCGGCTTGCGCAAGGCGCCAGTGGTGGCGGTGCCGGCGATCGTCGGTCGGCTCGCCAGCATGGCCGCCGACGGGCTGGGCTTGCTCGGCTGGCGATCTCCCTTGCGCAGCGCGGCCCTCGCCGCGCTCGAAAAGGGTGTCACCGGCAATGCGAGGACGTGGAGCGAAATTGCCGGTTGTCCGGTCCGGCCGCTCGAGGCAACGCTGGCCGCCATGCCGGCGCATGTCCAGGAGCGATGGTTCGCGCGGCTCTGGCTCCTGAAGCCAGTGGTGCTTGGGATATTGTCGATGTTCTGGCTCATCTCCGGCTTGGTCGGCTTCGTCCGGCAGGACGCGGCCGCCGACATTCTCATCCCGCGCGGGCTGTCACCGGGGTTGGCGCTCGATACGGTACTTGCCGGCAGCATGGCCGACATCGTTGTCGGCGCAGCGGTCCTGGTGCGCTCCCTGGCGCGGCCGGCTTTGATGGCGATGTTTGCCGTCACCTTGCTTTACATGGCGGCGGCGACCGCGCTTGCGCCCGATCTGTGGCTTGATCCCCTGGGCGCGATGGTCAAGGCCGTGCCCGTCCTTTGCCTCGTCCTGGTGGCGCTGGCGATCCTGGAGGAACGGTGAGCATCTCGGCCGAGATATTGCGCTGGCTGCATATCATCGGCGCGACCGTGCTGTTCGGGACCGGCGCCGGCATCGCCTTCTTCATGCTGATGGCGCAGCGCAGCGGCCGAGCCGAGATCGTCGCCCATGTCGCCGGCACGGTCGTCATCGCCGACACCATTTTCACGGCGACGGCCGTTGTCGTTCAGCCGATCACGGGCGTGCTTTTGGCACGCGCCATGGGCTGGCCGCTCTCCCAAGGCTGGATCGTACTGTCGGTGCTGCTTTACATCGTGACCGGCCTGTTCTGGCTGCCGGTGGTCTGGATCCAGGTCCGCATTCGAAATCTGGCCCGACGGGCGGTGCGTGAAGGAGCGCCCTTGCCGGAAGAGGAAAGGCGCCTCCTTCGCATCTGGCTCGCCTGCGGATTTCCGGCCTTCGGTGCTGTGCTGGCGATCCTCTGGCTGATGGTGACCCGGCCCGAAATAGGTCTTGGCTGACCTTCCTCTGTTGCAGGGCGGGTCAGGGCGGCTAGCCGGCCTTTTCGGTTTTGGCGAAGCTCTGGCGGGCCGATATGCGCCCATACCAGTCACGTATCTCGGCAAACCGGGCGAGCGTATCCGCTCCCTCCGCCGCCTTTATGAAATAGCCGATGATCGGCGCCGCATGCAGGTCGGCCAACGTCAACTGATCGCCGAGCAGCCAGGGGCCTTTTGCCTTAAGTGACGTCAGCACCTTGAGCACGGCTTCAGCCTGGCTGAGCCCGCCGGCGATCAGCGCCTCGTCGGCCGGCACCTTCTCCAGCCGCTCGACCGCGACGTCCCAGACCATGGCGCGGTAGCCATAGGCGTCGAGCAGACCGGCGATCTGGGTCATCCTG
>JAFKFE010000449.1 GCA_017308345.1 Alphaproteobacteria bacterium
TGTGTGGGCTTCGAGGAACCACAGCAGCTTGTCGAGCGAGCGCGAATAGGCGGTGAAGATATCGGCGGTGTCGGCGTCACCCGCGTCGTCCGCCTCGTCGATCGCTTCGCGGGTCAACTTGGCGGCCGCCGCATAGCGGTCGATCAGTGCCGCCAGATGATCCTTGGTCTTGTGGATGTCGGTCGGATAGGGCTTCAGCTTTGTCGCCTTCGACACCTCCTGCGAGGTGCCGTGCGCGGTGCCGCCGAGCTGCACGGCGCGCTCGGCGATGATGTCGACATGGCCGTCGATCTCCTCGCGGAATTCGTCGAGCATCTCGTGGATGGCGATGAACTGCGGCCCCTTGACGTTCCAATGCGCCTGCTTGGTGATCAGGGCCAGGTCTATGGCGTCGGCAAGCCTGGCGTTGAGCAGGTCGATCGATTCCTTCTTGGCATCGGATTTGAGGTCGTTCTTGGTGACGATGGCGTCCATGGTCGGCTCCTGTCGCGCTGCGTCGATTGGCTGAGTGGCGGCCTGACCAGCCGCCAAACGTCAAAACGGCGATAGGTCCAATTTCGTTCCGCATCGAGCGCACGACTCCGGTTGCAGATGTGAATGGCGCTCACCGCTGCTCGTCACTTTCTTCATTTCCCAAAGCGGCCCGAAACGTGTTTGTTGCGCCTGACTGACAAAGAGGCCAGGAACATGGATGTGTTGAGGATCGCAGCCTTTTCGGACGGCGGCAGCGGCGGCAATCCCGCGGGCGTGGTGATCGGCGAGGCTTTGCCGGACACGGCCGACATGCAGCGCGTCGCGGCCGAAGTCGGCTTTTCGGAAACCGCCTTCGCCGCGCCCGAAGGGAGTGGTTGGCGCGTCCGCTACTTTTCGCCGGAATCGGAAGTGCCGTTCTGCGGCCACGCCACCATCGCGCTGGGCGCGGCGCTGGTCAGAAGATTCGGCGACGGCGTTTTCAGGCTGACCCTCAATCAGGCGAACATCACTGTCGAGGGTTTTCGCGATGGCGCCAATTTCGCAGCCGCCCTGCAGTCGCCGCCGACGCGCAGCCGGCCGGCCGCATCGGAGCTGGTCGGCGAGGCGCTCTCCCTGTTCGGCTATCAGCCGGGCGATCTCGATCCCGCCATCCCGCCGGCCCTTATCCATGGCGGCGCCGATCATCTCGTGCTGGCGCTGAAGTCGCGCGCGGCGCTGACGGCCATGGCCTATGATCTCAAGAAAGGCCAGGCCTTCATGCGCCGCGAAGGCCTGGTCACCATCCTGCTTGCCTATGCCGAGACGAAGCGCCTCTTCCACACGCGCAATCCATTCGCGTCCGGCGGCGTCTACGAGGATCCGGCGACGGGCGCCGCGACCGCTGCCTTTGCCGGCTATCTGCGTGATCTCGGCTGGCCGCATGGCGGCGCGATCGACATCGTCCAGGGCGAGGACATGGGCATGCGCTCGCGGCTGCATGCCGCCATTCCGCCGACGCCCGGCAGCTCGATCAAGGTATCCGGGACCGCGCGGCTGATGGATTGAATCTAGACCGGCCGCTTCAATCCGAGATGCTCGCGCAAGGTGCGGCCTTCATAGCCTTTGCGGAACAGGCCGCGCCGTTGCAACTCCGGCACGACCAGCGTCGCGAAGGCGTCAAGCTCGCCCGGGAACCAGGACGGCATCACGTTGAAGCCGTCGGCGGCGCCGCCCTCGAAGCGCGCCTGCAACTCATCGGCGATCTCTCCGGCCGTGCCGACGACGCGCCAATGGCCGCGCGCGCCGGCAAAGTAGCGGGCAAGCTCACGGATTGACAACCCGTCGCGGCGCGCCTGCTCGATGACCAGCGCCTGCCGGCTCTTCATGCCTTCGCTTTCCGGCAATTCGGGTAGCGGCCCGTCGACCGGGTAGCGGCCGAGATCGGAGATGCTGAGATAGCTGGAGAGCAGCGCCACGCCGACATCGTCGGGGATAAGCTCCTGCAGCGCATCGTATTTCGCCTGCGCCTCGGCTTTCGTGGCGGCCACGATCGGCGCCACGCCCGGCATGATCTTGACGTCGTCCGGCTGGCGGCCATAGGCGGCGAGCCGGCCCTTGAGATCGTCATAGAAGCCCTTGGCTTCCTCGAAAGTCTGCGCCGCCGAAAACACGACATCGGCGGTGCGCGCGGCAAGGTCCTTGCCGTCGTCGGAGGCGCCGGCCTGCACCATCACCGGCGCGCCTTGCGGCGAAGGCGGAATGTCGAGCGGATCGCACACCGAAAAGCTCTCGCCGTCATGGCCGGCGGCGCGCCGGTGCCACAGGCCGGTGATGACGGTGGCGAATTCGCGCGCCCGCGCATAGCGGTCCGCATGCGGCCTCAACCCCGCCGCTCCGAAATTCGCCGCTTCGATCGGGCTGGCGGAAGTGACCAGATTCCAGCCGGCGCGGCCGCCGCTCAGATTGTCGAGCGAGGCGAACATGCGCGCCAGCCCATAGGGCTCG
>JAFKFE010000450.1 GCA_017308345.1 Alphaproteobacteria bacterium
CGATCAGATAGCTGACCGACAGAATGTGCAGGAGCCGCGGAAGCGACAGGAAGGTCTTGTCGAAGCCGCCGATCACCACCGGCAGGTTGAACCACGTGATCTGCCCCCAAAGCGGGCTGTGCACCCAGATCGCCGCCCCAAGCGCATAGGCGCCGGCCGCGCCGACCAGCCAGCGGTTGACGGGGATCACCCCGCCGCGCCTGACATGCAGCATGGCAGTCAGGCCGATGTTGAACAGGAACTGCCACGATAGCGGATTGAGGAACCAGAGGCCGGGCTCTGGATAGTTCGGCGGGGCAATCTGCCAGATGCCGGCGGCGAGCCAGAGCAGGCCGGACACGATCAGTGCCGGCACCGGCCGGTGGCCGACGCACAGGATTGATAGCGGCGCCAGCAGCATCAGCACCGCGTAGACCGGCAGGATGTTGTTGTAGCCAAGCTGATGGCCAAGCGTGACGATGCCGAGGACCACTTGCGGCGTATTCCTCATCACCGGTTCTATGTTGATCATCTTCAGTAGTTCCGGCCGGTGGGCGAAGACCGCCGCGGCGCAGAACAGGGCCATCACAGCCATGGTGACGACGATATGGGCGACATAGAGCACACCGGCGCGCCGCCACATCTTCAGAGTCGCGAGCAACCGGCCGCCGGGCTTGAACTTCGTACCGTAGGCCAGCGCCACCGAGATGCCGGAAATCAGCACGAAGGCTTCGGCCGCGTCGGAAAAGCCGAAATTCTTGTAGGTCCAGTTCTCGAAGACGGTGCCCGGCACATGGTCGACGAAAATGGTGAGCAACGCCAGCGCGCGCAGGACATCGATGCGCGTATCGCGCTCGTTGGGAACAGGGGTAGTCATCGACAAAAGGCCTCAAAGCTGGTTGTTCATAGCCAGCAATGCGACCCCCGGGGCGCACCGCTTCGATTCCTCCCGCGGAGTATATCGGCGCAGAAACGGACTGAAATGCGCCTGGTTCAATCAACTTTCGCGGAGCGCGAAAATATTCCGTTTTCAAGCCGGCAAACAAATGAATCCCTCATGGAATCAAGTAGATATGAGCATATCAGAATATAGCGGCGAAACCGGCGTCCTGCGCCGCGATCTCGCTTTCGCCTACCGCCTGTTGGGGCCGGCGAACGCAAGCGGCGAATGCCTGTTCGTGCTGCATGGGTCGGGTGTCGACGAGACGACGATGCTGCCGCTGGCAACTCGGATCGCGCCGCGCGCGGTGATTGTCGCGGCGCGTGGCCGCATTCCGCAGGAGGACGGATTCCGGTGGTTCGAGCGAATCACGCCGACCAGTTTCGAGCAGACCTCCATCCGCGCCGAGACGGCCGCCTATGCCCGGTTCGCGGCGGAAGCCGCAAAGCGGCATGGGCTCGACCTACGCCGCACGACTTTTCTTGGCTATTCGAACGGCGCAAACGTCGTCTCCAGCCTGATGCTGCTTCATCCCGGCCTCGTCAGGCAGGCCGTGCTGCTGCGGGCGATGCCGGTGCTCGACACCTCGCCGATGACTGATCTTCGGGGAACACGCCTGTTGATTATCGCCGGCGCCGCCGACCAGACCTATGGCCCGTTCGCGCCTGCCCTGGTGACGCTGTTCAGCCAGCGCGGCGCCGACGTCGACGCGCGTATCGTCGCCTCGGGCCATGAATTCGGCGAGGCGGACGCGGCGATCCTGCGGCAGTGGCTGGCAGCGCCTGTTGCGAGCTGACCTTGCCGGACTATCCCTGCCCCATCCTATTCCAGGCGTCCAGGCCCGCGATCTTGTAGGCTTCGGCGAGCGTCGGGTAGTTGAAGGTGTTGTTGACGAAGAAGTCGACCGTGCCGCCGAGGTTGATCACCGCCTGGCCGATATGGATGAGTTCGGTGGCGCCCTCGCCGACGATATGGGCGCCGAGTAGCCGGCGCGTTTCGACGGAGAACAACAGCTTCAGGAAGCCCGAGTTGACGCCCATGATGTGGCCGCGCGAGGTCTCGCGGAAACGTGCCACGCCGACCTCGTAGGCGACGCCGCTCTCGCGCACCTGCTCCTCGGACTGGCCGACCGTGGAAATCTCCGGCACCGCGTAGATGCCGTAGGGAAAGGTTTCGGGCGGCGGCGGCAGGGTGACGCCGAACGCATGGCAGGCGGCCACCCTGCCTTGTTCCATCGAGGTGGAGGCAAGGCTAGGAAAACCAATGACGTCGCCGGCGGCGTAGATGTTGGGCGCGGCCGTCTGGAAGGTCTTCGGGTTCACCTTGATGCGACCGCGGCCGTCGGCCTCGATGCCGACCGCCTCGAGGCCGAGGCTGGCGACATTGCCGGTCCGGCCTGCGGCGTAAAGCACGATTTCGGAGCGAATGGTGCGGCCGTCGGCCAGCGTCACCTCGGCGTGGTCGGGCTTCGAGGCGATTTCCCTGACCGCGCTGCCCAGCCGTATCGTCATGCCGCGATCGCGCATCTGATGGATGAA
>JAFKFE010000451.1 GCA_017308345.1 Alphaproteobacteria bacterium
AATGGGATATCATGGGGCAATATGGGCGTCAACGGGAACAGGCATCACAAACAAGCGTGCCACAACCAGAAAGCGCAGGTTGAGGGCACGTCTCTTCTTTATCTCCCATTAAGCCTAACGAAGCGTTTAGGGCCTTCTGGCCCAAAAAGACGCGGCTTGATGTGAACTGGCGCCACGCATAGCGTCGGCGGCGATTTGCCGTTCAGCCAAAGGATCGAGCCCAATGTCCGAAATCGCGAAGTCACGCGCCGCCGCGCTTGCCCATCTGCGCAGCCGCGATTTCGCCAAGGGTGATCCTATTCCCTTGCCGCTGACCATGGCCTCGATCTTCCATACGCCGGGCGCCGAGGCCGGTTTCGATCAGTATGGCCGCTACGACAATCCGACCTGGCGCGCCGTCGAGCACGCGCTGGGGCATATCGAGGACGCCCAATGCGTCGCCTTCCCGTCTGGAATGGGCGCCATATCGTCGGTGTTCTTCGCGCTTCTGAAATCCGGCGACCGCGTGCTTCTGCCATCCGACGGCTATCACGCCACGCGCGCGATGGCGGAGCGTTTCCTCAAGCCGCTCGGCGTCGCCTGCGACACAAGGCCGACGCCGACCTTCCTCGACGGCGGCTTCGAAGGTTACCGGCTGGTCTTTGCCGAGACGCCGTCCAATCCGCGTCTCGACATTTGCGATATTCCGGCCGTCGCCAAAGCCGTTCATGAGCGGGATGGGCTTTTGGTCGTCGACAACACCACGATGACGCCCTTCGGCCAGCGCCCGCTCGACCACGGCGCCGACATCGTCGTATCCGCCGACACCAAGGCGGTGAATGGCCATTCGGACGTGCTGTTCGGTCATGTCGCGAGCCACGATCCGGAGATCATCGCCAAGGTGACCGACTGGCGCAGCCTTGTCGGCGGCATTCCCGGGCCGTTCGAGGCATGGCTGGTCCATCGCGGACTTGAAACGCTGGAGGTGCGTTTCGACCGGATGTGTTCCTCGGCCGAAACGATCGCAAGGAAGCTGAGGGCCCATCGCGCGGTCAGCGGCCTGCGCTATCCCGGCCTCGACGGCGACCCCTCGCACAATCTGGCGCGTGCGCAGATGGAACGCTTCGGCTTTCTCATCTCCTTCGAACTGCCGTCTGAGCAGAAAGCCGAAGGCTTCATCGACGATTGTCCGCTGATTGAATCGGCAACCTCTTTCGGCGGCGTGCACACTTCGGCCGAACGGCGCGCGAAGCGCGGCGACGCCGTGCCGCCCGGTTTCGTGCGCCTGTCGATCGGCTGCGAACCGGTGGAGGAGCTTTGGCAGGCGATCGAGGCGTCGCTGGACAAGATCGCCGGCTGAGCGTTTCCCTTTCGCGAATGGCTAGAATGCTGAATCAAAAGTCGCGCCTTTCGGCGCAACCTGTTGATATTCAGCCGCTATTATTAGTTGAAACTGCCAGCTGGCCTGTAAGCCGGGTTCTGTATGGCCCTCGCCTTGCGGCGAGAACGTGGCGGCCATTCATCTTGGGCGCATGTTGCCACGCGCCTCACGCAACCTACCCGGACGGTGGGCCGGAAACAGCCCTCGAGGGTTCCCCCTCGCACCGCCCCTATTCGGTTTTGCTCCCGGTGGGGTTTGCCCTGCCGCTCCTGTTGCCAGTCGCGCGGTGGGCTCTTACCCCACCCTTTCACCCTTGCCGCGGACGATGCCGCGGCGGTTTGCTTTCTGTGGCACTTTCCCTGGGGTCGCCCCCGCCGGCCGTTAGCCGGCACCGTGTCTCCATGGAGCCCGGACTTTCCTCACCCGCAACCTTTCGGCTCTCGCGGGCGCGGCCGCCCGGCCAGCTGGCAAGCGCGTATAAAGGGATTCCCGATTGAAAACGCAAACGAAAAAGCACATCGCCCGAATGCGCAGCGGTTTGGGACAACGACGTGCATGAAGAGCGCGCGTTGCCCAAACCCACCGTAGTGAGCAAGCCTCAGGCCGGTGAGCCCAGCGCCACCATCTGCACCTTGACCTTGCTGCAATAGGCGGCCGAGACAGGGTTCATCCGCGTCGCGCCGTGACCCGCATTGTATTTGAGGATCGTGCCGCAGGTGGTGCCGCCGCCGAGGTCCCGCGCCATGGCAAGGTACTTCATGCCGTATTTGATGTTGGTGTCGGGATCGAACAGCCCCTTGGCCGAACCGGCATAGCCCATCATCCGCGCCGTCGCCGGCTTGATCTGCATCAGGCCGATCTCGCCGGCGCCGCCGACAAGGTTCGGCCGATAATTGCTTTCGATCTTGATGACGGCCTTTGCCAGGGACACCGGCACGCCGTAGCTCGCGGCATAGCGGGCTATGATCGCCGAATACCGGCCGCCGCCAGCCGTGGCAGGCGCCTCTGAGGCGATCTTGCCTGTGTTGATCGAGGCGGTCGTGGTGAGGTCAATCGTCTTTCCGCCATGCCTGGCGCGCCTGGCCGTCGATTT
>JAFKFE010000452.1 GCA_017308345.1 Alphaproteobacteria bacterium
GGTGATGAAGTCGCTCGACCTCGCCGACAGGCACGGCTATCCGCGCTATGTCGCGCACCAGGTCTATTACTCGCTGGTCGGCCGCGACTATGAATGGGAGCTGATGCCGCTCGGCCTCGACCAGGGTGTCGGCGCGCTGGTGTGGAGCCCGCTCGGCTGGGGCCGGCTCACCGGCAAGATCCGCCGCGGCCAGCCCTTGCCGGAGAAGAGCCGGCTGCATGATACCGCGAGCTTCGGCCCGCCCGTCGAGGACGAGCACCTTTTCAAGGTGGTCGACGCGCTGGAAGCGGTCGCCGCCGAGACCGGCAAGACCGTGCCGCAAATCGCCATCAACTGGCTCCTGCGGCGGCCGACCGTGTCGTCGGTGATCATCGGCGCGCGCAACGAGGAGCAGCTCCGCCAGAACCTCGGCGCTGTCGGCTGGACGCTGACGCCCGGGCAGATCAAGGCACTAGACGAAGCGAGCGCCGTGACGGCGCCCTACCCGTACTTCCCCTATCGACGCCAGGAAGGTTTTGCCCGGCTGAACCCGCCTGTCGTCTGAGGTTCGCCGCCCGTCGGGCGGCGGCATTGCCGCCGCTCAACGGGTCAAGAACTCGCGCCGGAGCGCCCGGGGTTTCGCGCGGGCAAGCCCGCTATCTACTCGGCTATGTCCGGAACCTTCCACCGTGGCGTTCCCACGATGCGCCCGCCTTTGGCCGCCTTGAAATAGGTCGCGGCGAGGTCCTCGTCGCACATGGCGGACAGGTATATCTGAATTGACCCGCCGAGCGGCGTGATCGGATAACGGTCGCCACACGCTTGGGCGCGAGCCTCGTAACGACGCTTCTGCGCGGCCGTCAAATGGTCCATGAAGCCGGCTTCGCACTTCCTCACGACGATTTCCGTCATATTGGCATCGCCGCTCGACCCCCAGGCGCAAGCTTCGTGCAGCTTGTGAGCCTGGAGGCAGCCCGGCGCGCCTTCGATATCCTCCAGTTGGATCGGCGCCTGGCCTTTCGGGCACTTCGCCTCTTCCGCGGCGACTGAGCCGACAAGCGTAAGAGAGATCAAGATCGTCCACCCGATCCGCATATCGACCCCCAGGCTGTTTGCCCAAACGTGCGGGCTGCCACAATGTGAACGTCAGTATGCCGCCGGCACCGCCACGCCGACTGTGACGAATCCCTCAGTGCACCAGAAACTCCCCATCCACCTTGCGCCATTCGTTTGGTGCGATCAGCTTGTGATGCGTGTAGGTCACCGAATGCAGCGGTCCTTCGAGCTTCGTCTTCCAGAATTCGATGAAGCGGATCAGCACCGGAAACTTCGGCGCGATGTCGTAGTCCTGCCAGATGTAGCTCTGCAGCAAATGCGGATGATCCGGGAAGTGGTAGAGAATCTTGGCCGTGGTCAGCCCATAGCCCCTGAGCATCAGGTCCATTTCACAATGGTCGTGCATTGCAGCCCCCTTGAGGCGCGATCTCCTTTCCTCCCGATGTCCGATTCTGCGCCCCGTTGCTTAACTGTCTATTGATTTTTGTTGATCATATCCGGATTTTCCTTCGTTAAAACAGATGGTTAGCAGCGAATGGCGGCGAGTGCTGACAGCCCTTTGACTTGCCCCTGCGTCATCCCGCCACGCGAATCCAACGTCTAATGTTGCCGTCGCCCTGGAACTGTTAATAATGCCTGCGAATTCGTGGCCGCTTCGCCGCGATGCCGCCGGCTAGCCAAGCCGGCGGAATGGTTTGGGAGGAAAGCAAGAAATGTCCGACATGCACGTCCACCGCGTCCAGCCGGCGTGGAAGAAGAACGCATTGATCGACAACGACACCTACCTCAAATGGTATGCCGACAGCGTGAAGAATCCGGACAAGTTCTGGGGCAAGCACGGCAAGCGCATCGACTGGTTCAAGCCTTTCACCAAGGTCAAGAACACCTCCTTCGACGGCAAGGTCTCGATCAAGTGGTTCGAGGACGGGCTGACCAATGTCTCCTACAACTGCATCGACCGCCACCTGAAGAAGCGCGGCAACCAGACCGCCATCATCTGGGAAGGCGACAATCCCTACGACGACAGGAAGATCACCTACAACGAGCTTCACGAGCACGTCTGCCGGCTCGCCAATGTGATGAAGAAGCACGGCGTCAAGAAGGGCGACCGCGTCACCATCTACATGCCGATGATCCCGGAGGCGGCCTACGCGATGCTCGCCTGCACGCGCATCGGCGCCATCCACTCGATCGTCTTCGGCGGCTTCTCGCCGGATGCGCTGGCCGGCCGTATCGTCGATTGCGAGTCGACCTTCGTCATCACCGCCGATGAAGGCCTGCGCGGCGGCAAGACCATTCCGCTGAAGGAGAACACCGACAAGGCGATCGACATCGCCGCCAGGAACTTCGTGATGGTCAAGAAGGTGGTGGTCGTGCGCCGCACCGGCGGCAAGGTCGGCTGGGCTCCCGGTCGCG
>JAFKFE010000453.1 GCA_017308345.1 Alphaproteobacteria bacterium
ACTTCATGCGCAGCGTCCTCGGCCAGGAGGCGCTGTGGTGGAGCTTCCCCGCCGGCTCGATCGCCTCGCTTCTGCTGGCCGCCGCCTATTATCGCTTCGGTCATTGGCGCACGATGCACATGATCGAAGGCAGGCCGGCCGTCGGCGAGCCGCCGGACACGGGCCTCGGCGTGCCCCGACAGCGCGCGCGTCTGGCGCCCGAGACGCCGGACGGCTGAGTCGGGTAGCGCCAGGCCGAATCCTTCCGTAACCTTCGCCTGTTCAACAGGGGAGAATCATGGGCAAGGGACGGGTCGAGGCATTCACCGATGGCGTCGTCGCCATCATCATCACCATCATGGTGCTGGAGCTGAAGGTGCCGCATGGCGAGGATTTTTCGGCGCTTTTGCCACTGTGGCCGATCTTCTTCAGCTACGTCTTGTCCTTCATCAATGTCGGCATCTACTGGAACAACCTGCACAACATGTTCCATGCCGTGCAGCGCGTCGACGGCCGTGTGCTTTGGGCCAATCTCAACCTTTTGTTCTGGCTGTCGCTGATGCCGGTGACCACCGCCTTCATGGGCGAGAACCACTTCGCGCCGGCACCGGTCGCTGTCTATGGCGTCGATCTGGTGCTTTGCGCCGTCGCCTATGCCATCTTGGTCATGAAGCTGCGCCACCTGCATGGGGCCGACACGACCTTTGCCAAGGCAGTGGGCCGCGACGACAAAGGCAAGATCTCGCTGGCGCTCTATATCGCCGCCGTCCTGCTCAGCTTCCTCAACCAATGGATCAGCGTGGCCATCTATGTGCTCGTGGCCGTGATCTGGTTCGTGCCCGACAGACGTTTCGAGCGGTTGGTGGAAAAATAGCCGCCTTTACGTCCGCATCGCCTTCAGCTTCTCGGCCGCCGAGGCGGCAAGGTCGGCATAGCGCTCCTCCAGCCGCTCGGCCGCCTTGATGATGGGGAAGTCATGACCGAACTTCTCCAGCGCAAGCCGCAGCTTCTCGGCGAAATCCGCCTGCTTCTCCAGCGCCGCGAACAGCGTCTTCACCTGCGCCTCGCTGATATCGGGATTGGCGAGCATCCTGGGCACCTCGCGGCCCATCTGGTCGCCATTGACGGTCTGTTCCTTCAGGATTCCGATCCAGTCGGTCAAATGCCGAGCTCCTTTTCAGGACAACATGCGCGGCGAGCGCCGCGATGGTCAACCCGTTGCCGCCCTTGCGGTCAACCCGTTGCCGCTCTGGCGGTCAATCCTTGGAGACAACCGGACTTGCCTCGGCGGCGCCCCGCGTTAAGTTCGGCCCGACCCGAACAAGGATGGAAATCATGACCAGCGACGCCCGGATCCAGACCGCCCTGCCCGCTTTTGCTTCCGGCAATGTCGCCGTCATCACGGGCGGCGCCAGCGGCATCGGCCTTGCCGCCGCGAAACGGTTCGCGGCGATGGGCATGAAGACGGTGCTGGCCGATATCGGCGGCGTGCGTCTCGACCAGGCAAGAGAGGCCGTCGCGGCGATCGCCGGCAAGGATGCCGTCCTGCCTATCCCGACAGACGTCTCCAAGGCCGACGAGGTCGACCGGCTGGCGGATCTCGCTCACGACGCTTTCGGCGCGGTGTCGGTGCTGATGAACAATGCCGGCGTCGGCAACAATCCGGGCAAGCCCTGGGAGAATCGCGACGCCTGGAAGCGGCTGCTCGACATCAATTTCTGGGGCGTCGTGCACGGCGTCGAGGCCTTCGCACCGCATATGCTCGCGGCCGGCAGGCCGGGCCTGATCATCAACACCGGGTCCAAGCAAGGCATCACCACGCCGCCCGGCAACCTCGCCTACAACGTCTCCAAGGCCGGCGTCAAAACATTCACCGAGGGCCTGGCGCATGCGCTGCGCAACGAGCCCGGAGCGAAGGTCTCGGCGCATCTGCTGATCCCCGGCTTCACCTATACGGGCCTGACCGAAGGCGCGACGGAAAAGCCCGCCGGCGCCTGGACCGGCGAACAGGTGATCGACTTCATGCTGGCATCGCTGATGGACGGCGACTTCTACATCCTGTGCCCCGACAACGAGGTGGCGCGGCCGACGGATGAAAAGCGCATGGCCTGGGCGATCGGCGACATCATCGAGAACCGCCCTGCCTTGTCGCGCTGGCATCCCGATCACAAGGACGCCTTCGCGGCCTTCATGAACCGCTGAGCGTGATCCCGGAAAGCGGAAATCGGTTTTCGGGCTCAGATCATGCTCCAACAAAGAATCAGGATGACGGTTCAACGAAAACGTCGTCCTGATCTAGACTGCCGCCTTGCTCCTGGGGCCGGCCTTACCCGCTACGGCCTTCTTGGCCGCCATCCCGGCGATCTTGCGGTCATGCCGCTTCGCGGCCGCCTCGCATTTGCCGCGGATCTCCTCGACCTCGGATTCGGTCAGGTGCTCGATGCCGATGAAATGATTATGGGCGCGGCTGACGTTCTGGGTGTTCTGGATCAGGAATACCATCAGGAAGGTGACGATGGTGGTGCCGGTGTTGATGACGAGTTGCCAGGTGTCCGAAAACCCGAAGATGGGGCCGCTCGCCGCCCATGCAACCACGATCAGCACGCATATGGCAAAGGTCGCCGGCAGGCCGGCCAGATGGGCTACCCGGTTGGCCATCCTGGTAAAAACCTTCTCGATCATGCAACTCCCTCGAAAACCTTGGACATGCAAGCACTTGCGAAGAAACAGGCTGCCGCCGCTTCCGGTTCCAAGGGGTCGGATTTTTCTGCCTGGACGAGCCGCAATCATCCACACGCAAAAAGCGCAGGCGCGTGAAAAAACACCTTATCCGTTTACTTGCAATAGTGCCGGTGCAGGCCAGAAAGCCTGTTCCTTCCGCTTCACGGCGGTTTACCTCCAGCCCCTTCCGCTGCGCCACCCCCGCATGGCGGAAGGGGCACTAAAATCAGAGCGCGGAGCATGACCATCGAAACGCCCCGTCCTGTCACGCGCCCCTCCTCGAAATTGCTCGGCAGCGCCGCCTGTATCGGCCTGCTGCTGGCCGGCACGACGGCAAAGGCCGATCCAGCCGCGGACCCGACGATCACCGGCAGCATAGAACAGCACTGGACCACCAACGCGCTGGACAGCGATCGCGCCGTCACCGACTGGTATACGCTGCTGCGCGGCTCGATCGACCAGCGATGGGGCGACACCGACGCGAGTGCCAGGGTCCATGCCGATTTCGAGGCATCGCGCTACAACAGGGCCTCGATCGAGGACGACCGCTCGCTTGCGCTGTCGGCCGAGGCTTTCCGGCGCTTCGAAAAGGGGCTCGAACTGCGCGGGACGCTCAGCTATCGCGTGATGAGCACCGGCGACGATCTCGAGATCGGGCCGCTCATCATCGGCACGCGTGAGCTGAAGCAGATCCTCAGCGCGCAAGGGCAGCTCGGCATCGACCTCGGCCATGCGACCTCGCTCACCATCGAGGCCACGGAAAGCATAGAGAAGGTCGGCGACACCCATTTCCAGGACGATCTCATTTCTCCGGTCAAGCTCCACGCCGACCGCAACCTGGTCCAGCTCGCGACGAGGTTGACGCGGACCGTCGGCGACTATGCCTTTGGCGGCTCGAACACCGCGCAGGCCGAGGCGGCTTTCAAGGGCAAGGACGGGTCGAGTTTCGGCCTGGCGCTCGGCGCGCAGTATCTGCGTGGCGCGGACGGCATCTACGAGCGTGTGCTGCCGACCTGGCAGGCCAATTTCGTCAAGCCGCTGCCGAAGGGATTCGAGCTGCGCGGAACCTGCTTCGGCCGCTACGAGACATCCGACACGGACGATCCGCTGGCCTCATGGCTGCGCCGTGCCGAGCTCGAGCTTGGCCTCAAGCTGCACGAGAATCTCGCTGTTGGCACCGGCATCTTTGCCCAGCTCAAGGACAATCTGCTGCTCGAGAATGTCGAGCGCGGCAAGGGCGTCTACGCCGAGGCGACATGGGGCGCGACCAAATCGCTGAACATCGTGTTCCGCATCGATTATTCGCAGAAAGTGAAGACCATTCTCGACGAGCATGAAAGCACGGTCGATGCTTTCGTCGGCGTGCGCACGAACATTTAAGTCTTCAGGTCCAAACTGGAAACCGTCTCATGATGCCTTGAAACGGCAGACAGGAGGGTGTGCGAGACCCTCCTGCCCGGTTCGCGGATGCTAGCTGTCCGCGCTTCTGCTCAGTGCTTCTTCAGCGAGTAGTTGTTGCTGCCGATGTTGACGCCGATCCCGCTGAGGATGCCGGAAACGACATTGGTGTTGTTGCCGTTCAGAATGCCCGAGACGACGTTGCCGTTGAGGATGTTGTTGCCGTTCAGGGCGCCGTTCAGCGCGCCGAGATTGACGTTCGGCGACACGTTGATAAGGCTGCCCGAGCTACCACCCCAGCCACCGGCATAGGCGCCGGCGGACGAGAAGGAAACAACAACAGCTGCGGTGAGTGCAATTGCAAACTTCTTCATGACTACTCTCCTTTGTTGCTTACAGTGTTTCCTTCAACTTCACCCCGATATTACCTCCGACTTGATTTGTGCATTTTGCGGAAATGCTTGCAACCGCAGAGTAGTAAATCTGCGTTATACACGTCGTTTTCCAATTTTTAACGCTAATATTTTACGTTAAAAATCTTGGTTACGGGTGACGGTAAATAGATCTTGGGTAAATCGATCAGGGGGTATGGTCTTCCCAGCGATCGAGGAAGGCTTCGATCGGCATGGCCTGCATATCGGGGATTGCGTCCGCCAGTTTCTCGGGCGCCCAGTCCCACCAGGACAGCGCCTCGATGCGCGCCGCGACGGCGGCCGGAAACCGCCGGCGCAGCGGCTTCGCCGGAACGCCGGCGACGATCATGTAGGGCGCGACGTCACGCGTCACCACGGAATTGGCGCCAATGACGGCGCCGTTGCCGATCGCAACACCCGGCATGATGACCGCGCCATGACCGATCCAGACATCGTGGCCTACACTGACCGATTTCGCCTGCCGCCGCGCGCGGAATTCGGCGTCGACGCCCAGCCAGCGGAAATACTCGTTCGGCCGGTAGCTGACCTTGTGCTGCGTCAACCGCTCGATCGGGTGTTCGAGGGCGTTGATGCGGCTGTTTGCGGCGATCGAGCAGAACTTGCCGATCGTCGCGTAGATCGCCTCGCAATGGCGCTCGAAATAGGAAAAGTCGCCGACGCTCACCTCGCGCAGGATCACCCGCTCGCCGACCGAGGCATAGCGGCCGAGCTTGCAGCCTTTGAGCTCCGCGGTCGGATGGATGCGCGGCTCGGGGTCCTTGAGGACGAGATTTTCAGGACGGTCCATGACGCGGCTTTACGCCGGCGGGAACGGTCCCGCAAGCGCGGCCCGTCCCAGCGGGGCCTATCGGGAAGTTATTGCGGCTTGCCCTTGGTCCAGACCACGTTCTGGCCGTAGAGCGGCACCGTCGTGACCGACATCTTGGCCGAGCCGTTCTGCACCTGGCGCGAATGCGACAGATAGATCAGCGTCTCGTTCTTCTTGTCGTAGATGCGGTTCACCACCTGCTTCTTCCAGATCAGGCTGAGGCCCTGCTTGAACACTTCCTCGCCGCCTTCGCTCATATCGATGTCGCCGATGGTGATCGGCCCGGTCTGGCGGCAGGAGATCGAGGAATC
>JAFKFE010000454.1 GCA_017308345.1 Alphaproteobacteria bacterium
GGCTCGCCCGACGAACTGGCCGCCCTGATGCCCAACGCAAGAGCTTTTCACATCGAAGGCCGCGACCACATGCTCGCCGTCGGCGACAAGAGCTTCAAGCAGCGTGTGCTGGAATTCTACGCCGAGAACCCGCTCTAAGCGCGCAACGCTCTTCGGGCTCACCATGGTCGATCTTCTCGTCACCTATATGGAGATGCTCGCGCCGCCCCAGGGCGCGCCTCGTACGTCGCCCTTGGCCGGCGCCGTCGTGGCGCGCGAGGCACTTGATCTGGCCGGCTATCTCGATCTCTACCGCGCGGTCGGCGGACCGGTGCAATGGGATCAGCGTCTGGGAATGGCGGAGGCGGAACTCGCAACGCTGCTCGCCGACGAAGCCACGCATATCCATGTGCTGCGCGTCGACGGCGAGGCCGCGGGCTTCTGCGAGTTCAACGATGTCGGGCAAGCGGCCATCGAACTCGTTCATTTCGGACTGGTCCCCGCCTTCCAGGGAAAGCGGCTGGGGCCGTTCCTGCTCGACCGGGCGTTGCGCGCGGCTTGGTCGCACCGGCCGGAACGGCTTTGGCTTCACACCGACACCTATGACCACCCAACCGCCCAGCCGGTGTACGGACGCGCGGGATTCAGGGCCTATGCGCAGCGGATGGAGACTTTCTCCGACTAAGCCATCTCAGCGCTGGAGCATCGCGAGCGAGCGCTCGATGTTATGCCGCGCCTGTGGTTCGAAACGACTGTGGAATTCGGCGGTATGGAAAATCCGTGGGCGGGCAAGGAAGGTTTTCAGGACAGAGGCGCGGCCGGCGCGCCAAATCGGCTCCTCGACCCAGCCATATTCGCGTCTCACCGCTTGCTCGTAAGCGTCGAAGGCGCCCGGACCGGCGCCCAGTATCGCCAGGTCCATGTCGAGCAAAAAGGCGGTGTCGCCGGCGGCCCCCTCGTCTTCGAGCGCCGGCAACTGATGCGTGGCCGTGGCGTTGATCATGGCCATGATCCGGGCTAGGCGCGCCGGTTGGGTGCGGCCGGCGAGTTTCCTTTCGGCCAGTGCCGCGCTCCTTGCCTCATTGTCCTTGGCTCGGCTGTCATAGATCGCGTCATGGAACCAGATCGCCGCCTCGACGGCCTCGGGATCATGCAGAAGGCGCCGGTATTCGGCAGCCAATGCCAGCATGGCCTCGATATGAGCCAAGCCGTGATAGTGCCGATCCTCGGCCCGATAGAGCGCGGAAAGCTCGCTTTTCAACGCTTCGCCGATCAAGGGTTCGTTTTCCATCGTCGCTTGAATTTGCGTGAACCAGGTCCATTTGACAAAGCACTAAGGAAAATTGAGTTCAACCGTGCCATGATCTGGCCTATATGTGCGGCCGGAGAATGAGCAAGGCCGGAGAGCGTCGATGAACAGCATTACGATTGCCCGCCCCAGCATGGTGCAGCCGGTCGATCCGATCTGGCGGTCGATCCGTGACGAAGCGATGGAGGCGGTGAACCGCGATCCGCTGCTCGCGGCCTTCCTCTATTCGACCATCCTCAACCAGGAGAGCCTGGAGGAAGCGGTGATCCACCGGCTCGCCGAGCGCCTGGCGCATCAGGACATCGGTTCCGATCTCATCCGCCAGACCTTCAAGGCGATGCTGGACGACGATCCGGAATGGAGCACGACCGTTCGCGTCGACATCCAGGCCTATTACGATCGCGATCCGGCCTGCGACCGTTTCATCATGCCGGTTCTCTATTTCAAGGGTTTCCACGCCATCCAGACGCACCGGCTGGCGCATTGGCTGTGGAACCATGGCCGCAGGGATTTCGCGCTCTATCTGCAAAGCCGCTCGTCCTCGGTTTTCCAGACCGACATCAATCCGGCCGCCCGCATCGGCAAGGGTATCTTCCTCGACCACGCCACGGGCCTGGTCGTCGGCCAGACGGCCGTCATCGAGGATGACGTGTCGATCCTGCACGGGGTGACGCTGGGCGGCACCGGCAAGGCCAATGGCGACCGCCATCCGAAGATTCGCCGCGGCGTGCTGATCGGCGCCGGCGCCAAGATCCTCGGCAATATCGAGATCGGCCATTGCTCCAAGATCGCGGCCGGCTCGGTCGTGCTGTCGCCCGTGCCGCACAACAAGACGGTCGCCGGCGTGCCGGCGCGGGTCGTCGGCGAGACCGGCTGCGACCAGCCCTCGAGGCAGATGGACCAGCTCCTGCCCTCGCAGAGCATGGACCACGTGGTCAGCTTCGACATCTGATCGAGCCTTTACCGCCGGCGGCCGTTAGGCCCCCGGCTTCGGTTGGCTGTTGTCCCGTGTTATCCTGCCGGCTTGCCTTTACATGGCCATTGTTGGCGTGTCAGAAGCGCGTTCCCACGAACAAGGCCGACATTCCGGAGAAGACTTTTGAAGCCTGACGAGATCAGAAAGCTGGACGCCTATTTCAAGCGCGTCTTCCAGAACCCCAAGC
>JAFKFE010000455.1 GCA_017308345.1 Alphaproteobacteria bacterium
AGCACCTTGTCGCCGCCGATATCGATGGTGCGGAAGGTGACCGGCTTGCCGCGCGCGGCGTCGAGCACGTCGCGGTAAAGCCGCTCCTGCGCCTCGGCGCGCGGGAAGGTCGAGGCAACCATGAACTGCAGCTCGGTGCGGAACAGGCCGATGCCGGCGGCGCCCGATTCGCTCAGTTGCGGCAGGTCGACGGCAAGGCCGGCATTCATCAGGAGATCGACCGGAACCCCGTCCTTGGTCAGCGACGGCTTCTTGCGCAGCTCGCGGTAGACCTCCTGGCGGCGGGCCCGGAAGCGGACCTTTTCGGCATAGGCGGCTTCCAGGTCGGATTGCGGCCGCAGATGGATGGTACCTTCCTCGCCGTCGACGATGATAGCGTCGCCGTTTTCCGCCATGGAAACGGCGCCCTTCATCTGGCCGGCGACGGGAATGCCCATGGCCCGGGCGACGATCACGACATGGCTGGTGGCGGCGCCATCCTCCAGCACCAGGCCGCGCAGCTTGTCGCGCGGATAGTCGAGCAGTTCGGCGGCGCCCATCGAGCGGGCGACGATGATGGCGTCCTTCGGCAGCGCCGCGGCGACATCCTCCGGCCCGCGCCCCATCAACTGGCGCAGCAGCCGGTTGGCGAGATCGTCGAAATCGCTCATCCGCTCGCGCAGATAGGGATCGGTCATGTGCAGCATGCGGGCGCGCATGTCGCTCTGCACCTTCTCGACCGCGGCCTCCGCGGTCAGGCCGTTGCGGATCGCCTCTTCCAGCCGGCGCACCCAGCCGCTGTCATTGGCGAACATGCGGTAGGCCTCGAGCACCTCGCGATGCTCGCCCTCGAAGGCGACCTCGCGCCGCTCCAGCATGTCGTCGATGGAGAGCCGGAGCGAGCCGAGCGAGGACTGCAGCCGGCGGACCTCGTCCTCGCTGTCCTCGTTGAAAAGGTTGGTGACGACGATGCGCGGCTCGTGCAGCACGACATGGCCGAGCCCGACGCCGTCGTTGAAGGAAAGGCCGGTGAAGCTCACGGGGCGGCGCAGGTCGAGTTCCAATCCCGGCCGGGTGAGGCGCGCGAGATCGCCGGTCGCGATCATCTCGGCGATCACCATCGCCGTCGTGTCCAGCGCCTCGAGCTCGTCGTCGCGATAGTGGCGCATGGTCTTGTTCTGCACGACCAGGACGCCCAGCGTGCGCCCTGCCCTCAGCACCGGCACGCCGAGAAAGGAATTGTAGATCTCTTCGCCCGTCTCCGGCAGGTAGGCGAAAGCCGGATGCTCCTGCGCGTTGGGAAGGTTGAGCGGCCGCGCGCTGGCGGCGATCGTGCCGACCAGGCCCTGCCCGAGTCTCAGTTGCGCCAGGTGGACGGCGTTGGGGTTCAGACCCTCGGTGGCATAGAGCTCGAGCACCGAATCCGCGCGCAGCACATAGAGCGAGCACACTTCGGCGACCATGTTGGAGGCGATGTCGCGCACGATGCGGTCGAGCCGCTCCTGCGGCTCCAGCGGCTCCTGCATGAGCTCGCGAAGCCGTTTGAGCAGAACGCGCGGGCCACTGGCCGTATCACGCATCGCGGCTTGTTCTCCAATGGGCATTTCGCCCGCCGCAGTTTCTCCCGCGGCCGGCGCTCACGCAACAACTGACTCAGTTCTTGCTATTGCTTATCCAGACCGTAGACGGAATGCAAAGTGCGAACCGCCAGTTCAGTATAGGGACCGTCGATCAGTATCGAGATTTTGATCTCGGAGGTGGTGATGGCGCGGATGTTGATCGCCTTGTCGGCCAGCGCCTTGAAGGCGGTGGCGGCGACGCCGGCATGGCTCCTCATGCCGATGCCGATGACCGAGACCTTCGACATGCCGGTTTCCGACTGCACGACGTCGTAGCCGACCTCGGGCTTCAGCTTCTCCAGCACGGCGAGCGCCTTGTCGACGTCGCCGGAAGGCACGGTGAAGGTCATGTCGGTGAATTTGCCGTCCTCGGAGATGTTCTGGACGATCATGTCGACATTGATGTTGGCCTCGGCCAGCGGGCCGAAGATGCCGGCGGCCACGCCTGGGCGGTCGCCGACGCGGCGCAGCGAGATCTGCGCTTCGTCCTTGGCGTAGGCAATTCCGGTGACGACCTGCTGTTCCACGATCTCTTCCTCGTCGCAAATGAGCGTTCCGGGCGGATTGAGCAAATCCCCCATTCCAGGCGCATCGGGATCGTCGAAGGACGACCGCACGAAGGTACGCACCCTGTGTACCATGGCAAGTTCGACGGACCGCACCTGCAGCACCTTGGCGCCGAGCGAGGCCATTTCGAGCATTTCCTCGAAGGAAATCTTGGCGAGCCGGCGGGCTTTCGGCTCGATGCGGGGATCGGTCGTGTAGACGCCGTCGACATCGGTGTAGATGTCGCAGCGATCGGCCTTGACCGCCGCCGCGATCGCCACGGCGCTCGTGTCGG
>JAFKFE010000456.1:0-1145 GCA_017308345.1 Alphaproteobacteria bacterium
GGTCCAAGAAACTGGCCATCATCGCAGTCGCAAGGAAGCTCCTGGTCGTCCTCAACGCCATCATTCGAGACAAAAAAGCGTTCGCATGAACACAGTTGCCATGCCGTTACCTTCGCCATGCAGTGCAACGGAGCAGAATTCTGCACCGCAGCAACGCTTCCAAGTCACGGAATGGATTCCATGGTCTGCGCCTTGTCGCTTCGCTCCTTGCTCCGCCATAGAATGACGAGGTTGGGGCGGCTTCAATCAATCCCCGGCGTTTGCGCTGATTTCACGGAAATGAACGGAAAATCTTGCACCAAGACAAACGGCAACCTTTCAAAATCCCTGTGTCGGGGAACTACACGATGATCCTGAAATCCGCCGGCGCTTCGTCGGCCGCTTCCTCGATCTCGACTTTCGAGACCAGCGCGCCACGCGGCCCCTGCCACAGGCGTTCGATCATAGCCGTGATCGCGGCATCGGTGCCGGCAATCAGCGCGGTGACCGAGCCGTCGCGCTCGTTGCGCACCCAACCTGTCAGCCCAAGGCGGGCGGCTTCGCCACGCGTCCAGACGCGATAGCTCACACCTTGCACCGTGCCGCAAATGCGCGCCCGGACTGCTCTTTGCTCACTCTGCATCGTGGGTCCCGGAAGCTTCCCCATCAATCTGGAGCACGAGGGGTGAAATGCAACCGGTTTTGAGGGCCCGCTGAACAGATAGTTGACTCAGTCAATCATTGGGAGAATTATCGGATTCAATGTCTCCAAGGAGGTCGGCATGCCGCACGAAGCCCTGGTCCATGAGATTCGTCGCTTCAACCGGTTCTATACCGGCCTCGTCGGGCTGCTCGACGAGACCCTGATGCAGAGCCCTTACACGCTGGCCGAAGCCCGCGTGCTGTTCGAGCTCGGACGCAAGGCCCGACCGGCCGGTGGCCAGGCTGGTTTGCTGGCACGCATGTTTCATCTCGACCTTGCGCCCGCGGCGTCCGAATTGGCCGGCGAACTCAACCTCGCGCCCGCCTATCTCGTAAGGGTCCTTCGGAAATTCGCCGCCTTGGGACTGGCTGAAATGCGTGATGGCCCGGAGAGCGGGCAGTCCGTTCTTTCGCTGACCGCGCGAGGAAGGGCCGCGCTGGCTGACCTTGAGGCGGCGACCTGC
>JAFKFE010000456.1:1214-4097 GCA_017308345.1 Alphaproteobacteria bacterium
TGATCGCCAAACTCGAGGACAGGGAAACCGCCGAACTTTCCGATGCGCTGAACCGCGTGACGCGCCTGCTGGCAGCCGCCGGAATGTGAACTGCCCGATCTGCTCCCCCCTCGGGAAGCAAAGCAAGCAGGTATATGAGCCAGGGTTCGGTCAGTTCCCCCGCGCCGCCGCCAGGGCGCCCGGCAGTTCCTCGGCGAAGATGTCGAGCTCATGGTCGAGCCCGACGCTGACCCTGATGCAGCGGTCGAGCCTTGGCGCCATCGGCTTGCGGATGAACACGTCACGCGCCAACATGCCCTGCATCACCTTCAGCGCGAAGGCGCCGTCGCGGCCGCAGTCGATGGTGACGAAATTGGTCGCCGACGGCAACGGCTTCAGGTCGTTCTGCCTGGCAATGGCCGAGATGCGCTCGCGACCCGCCGCCACGCGCGCCGCCACCGACCGCAGGTAATCCTGATCGGCAAGCGCCTCGAGGCCGGCGATCTGCGCCATGCGGCTGACGCCGTAATGGTTGCGGATCTTCTCGAAGTCGCGGATCACCTCGGCCTCCGCCACGGCATAGCCGCAGCGTATGCCGGCCAGGCCGTAGGCCTTGGAGAAAGTGCGCATGCGGATGACGTTCGGCCGCGAGACATCGATCGACGGCAGCGCCGAGGCCGGTCCCAGTTCGCCATAAGCCTCGTCGAGCACCAGCATGGTGGTTTCGGGCAACGCCTCCATGAAGCGGACGACATCCGGCGCCTCCCACCAGCTTCCCATCGGATTGTCGGGATTGGAGAGATAGACCAGCGGCGCCTTTTCGCTCGCGACCTTGGCGAGAAGCCCGTCCAGGTCCTCCTTGTCGTTGGCGTAGGGCACCGTCACCAGGCGGCCGCCGACGCCGGCGATATGGAAATTGAAGGTGGGATAGGCGCCGAGCGACGTCACCACGGCGTCGCCGGGCCCGACATACATGCGCGCCACCAGGCCGAGCAGGCCGTCGATGCCTTCGCCGACGACAACGTTTTCGACGGCCACGCCGTGATGCGCGGCGGCCGCCACCTTCAGCTCGTAATTGTCTGGATCGCAATACATCCACTGGTCGCGCGCGACGCTCTCCATCCGGGCGATGACGCGCGGCGAAGGCCCGAAACTGCTCTCATTGGCGCCGATGCGGGCGCGAAAAGGTCGCCCGCGCTCACGTTCCTGCGCCTCCGGGCCGACGAACGGCACCGTGGTGGGAAGCGCGCCGATGATCGGCGTGAGGGAGGGGCGCTGGCGCATGGCAAAGGCTCGATTGAGAAAGGTCGCTTCTTGCTAGCGTGGCCGGCTTGGCTGCGCAAGCTCGCGGCGGTTTGCGCCCCGCGGCGCTGGATTCCTTCCCTGCTTTTTGCTAGCGAGGTTCCATGAACAACCGTCTGCCGCCCGCCTGGGCAAAGCATATCAAGTCCGGCCCCGCGCCAAAACCCCGCTTGCCCCAGCCAAGTCTGACTCCCGCAAAATCCTTTGCGCAAGCGCGGGCTGATGACCTGCTGTTGAAGCAGGCCTATGAGCACCAGCAGGCCAAACGGCTTGCCGAGGCTCAGGATCTATGCCTTGAGGTGCTGGCGCGCACGCCAAACCATCCGCTGGCGCTCTACATCATGGGCACGGTCTGTCTGGGCTACGACGACGAGGCGGCTCTGCGCTATTTCGCGCGAGCGGTCGGCGAGGAGCCCAGAAATCCCTACTACCACCTCAGCCTCGGTGAGGCCTATGGCAAGCTGAGCGAATTTTCGGCTGCGATCAAGCACATCGAATATGCCCTGGAAGTACAGCCGGATCTGGTCGAGGCGCTTTGTGCCCTGGGACGTATCTACACTCAGTTCGACAAACCCGCCTTGGCTTTGCCGCTCTACGAGAAGGCGATGAAGATCAACCGCGACCATCCGAAGGCGCGGATCGGGATAGCGGCCGCGCTCACCGGCCTTGGGCGCATGGATGAGGCCGCTTCCTATCTGAAGGAGGCGATCGAACGGCGCATCGATGTCGCGGCCGCCTACTATGATCTTGTGCAGACCCGAAAGTTTACTGAGGAGCCAGCCGAACTCCAGTCGATCCTTCGAGAGCTGAACAGTCCGGCACTTAAGCCAGAGGCGGAAGCGAGCTTCAACTACGCCGCCGGCAAGGTGGAGAACGACCTCAAACGCTATGCGGAAGCCTTCGACCATTTCAGGAGGGCGAAGCAAGCGGAAGGCTACAAATTCGACATCGACCAGTATCGTCGCTTCATTGACCTGACGATCGAGACCTTCACGCCGGAGCTGTTTGCCGCGAGGTCTGGCTACGGCAACCCTTCCGAAGTGCCCGTCTTCGTGGTGGGCATGCCGCGCTCTGGGACCACACTTACCGAACAGATATGCGCAAGCCATCCCGAGGTTCACGGGGCGGGCGAGCTCAGCAAACTGAGGCGGGTGGCCCGCCTCCGATTTCAACAAACCGATCGCGACGATCACCGAAGGCTTGTCCAAGACGTTGGCCGAAGAGCATCTTTCCTATCTGCGGGAGCGCGCTCCGGTTGCGCGGCGCATCGTGGATAAGATGCCGCACAATTTCGAATTGATCGGCCTCCTCAGCCTTCTGTTTCCGAACGCGCGCATCATTCATTGCCGCCGCGATGCGATCGACAATTGCGTGTCATGCTATGTCCTGCCCTTCAGCTCGGCGCACAGCTACAATGCGGACTTGCGGGCGCTTGGCCTCTATTACCGCGAGTATGACCGCTTGATGCGTCACTGGAACGAGGTTTTCCCGGGCCGTATTTTCGAGAATCGCTATGAGACGCTCGTGGAGGATCAGGAGGCGCAGTCGCGCCAGCTCATAGATTACCTGGGGCTGCCTTGGGACGACGCTTGCCTTCGTTTC
>JAFKFE010000457.1 GCA_017308345.1 Alphaproteobacteria bacterium
GTCGACCTCGGGCAACGGCGTGCTCAACCAGTTGCCGGGTTCGAATGGGCCGGTGGGCGCCTCCAAGCCCGCGGCTCCGGCTGGCACGGCTCCCGCGGCTCCGTCGGGCGGCACGACGACGACCACAGCGCCCGCGAACGGCGCCACCGCGCCGGCTCCGGCAACGACGCCTGCTCCGACCGCGCCGGCGCCCGCCAATCCGGCCACGCCGCCGGCAGCCAATGGCGTCACCTTGCCGGTCACGCCGCAGGTTCCGAACCAGTAGCCGGGCAAGCATCGGGGGCCGCGATCTGTTGTTCTTTGAACACAGTCGCGGCAAATGAACGCCCGATCACGAAGATTCAACCGGGCGTGGCGCCTGCCTCAGCTTGAGGCGACGGCGGCTAATCGATTATAGATTGCGCGCGGCACTTTATCGGCGTCCTTGGGGGGCGCCGGGCGACGCCGTGGGCAACTTGCTTTTGAACAATCGGATCTTCGCCATGCAGCTTCGCAGCTTCATCCTCCTGGGAGTCTGTGCCGTCCTCGGCATGGGTTCCGCGGCCTTTGCCGGACCGGCAAACCTGGCCACTTCCCCGTCGGTAGAGACAACCGACGCTATTCCCGTCGTCGTCGCCAAGAGCGACGCATCGCAGCTGAAGCTTCTCAAGAAGAAGAAAAACCCGACCTCGGGCGATCTTGCACAGATCAGCAAGCTCGAGGCCAAGATCGCGGCCGACAAGGCCGCCGCCAAGGAAAAGGCGCTCGAGGCTCGCAAGATGGCGATGCGCGAGGCGGCCAAGGCAAAGGCGGACGCGGCGCGCCAGGAATGGCTCGCCAAGAAGGGCGGCGGGGCGGCCGCAACGGAAGTCGCCGATGCCAAACCGGCCAAGAAGACCACCAAGATCATCGCGCCGCTGGAGCCAACAGCGCCGATCGTTCCGGTCAAGGCCGAGGAGCCGCTCCCGGCCGAAGCCATGAACATCACCGCCACCGGCAACAACGGCGAATTGCGCAGTGAGCAGCCCGGCCAGAAGCAGACGAGCAGCGGCGGGCTGTTCGCCGGCCTGTTCGGCGGCGCGCAGTCGGCGACCTCCATCAACTATCTGCCGGAAACCCGCGCGCTGGATTCGGCGCTCGCCAGGAAGGACGCCAAGCGGCCCTTCAAGGTGAAGCCGGAATTCGTGCCGCAGGACGTTGCCTTCTCGGGCTACGAGCCGGGCACCATCGTCATCGACACCAGCGCCCGCCGCCTCTACCTCGTCGAGAGCTATTCGACGGCGCGCCGCTATGCCATCGCGGTCGGCCGCGAAGGCCTGCAGTTCAAGGGCACCGTCGCGGTCGGCGACAAGCAGGAATGGCCGCGCTGGATCCCGACGCTCGACATGCAGAAGCGCGAGCCGAAGCATTACGGCCAGTACAAGGACGGCATGGCCGGCGGCGGCGAGAATCCGCTCGGCGCGCGCGCCATCTATCTCTATGACGGCAAGAAGGACACGCATCTGCGCATCCATGGCACGATTGCTCCCCAGTCGATCGGAACCAGCGCCTCCAATGGCTGCTTCCGCATGATCAACGAGCACGTCATGGATCTCTACAGCCGCGTCAGGATCGGTACCAAAGTGGTCATCATCTGACGCGTTCGATCAAACTGCCGAAAGGGCCGGCACCGCCGGCCCTTTTGTTTTGAGTGCATCAAAAGGCTCCTCAGGAGCACCCGCGCCATTTTGGGAAAAAGCCTTCGCGGCGGTTTTTTCTCTGGCGGAATCAATCAGGCCGCGTTAAGCGATGACTCCCATGGCGCGATATGTATTCATCACAGGCGGCGTGGTTTCCTCACTCGGAAAAGGCATCGCCGCAGCAGCTCTTGGGGCTCTCCTGCAGGCGCGAGGCTATCGCGCGCGGATCAAAAAGCTCGATCCTTACCTCAATGTCGACCCCGGGACGATGTCGCCGTACCAGCATGGCGAAGTGTTCGTGACCGATGACGGCGCCGAGACCGATCTCGATCTCGGCCACTATGAGCGCTTCACCGGGCGCTCGGCAAACCAGCAGGACAACATCACCACCGGCCGTATCTACAAGAACATCATCGAGCGCGAGCGGCGCGGCGACTATCTCGGCGCCACCGTGCAGGTGATCCCGCACGTCACCGACGAGATCAAGCATTTCGTGCTGGATGGCAATGACGACTACGACTTCGTGCTGTGCGAGATCGGCGGCACGGTAGGCGACATCGAGGCGATGCCATTCCTGGAAGCGATCCGCCAGCTCGGCAACGACCTGCCGCGCAACAACGCCGTCTATGTGCATCTGACGCTGATGCCCTACATCCCGACCGCTGGCGAGCTGAAGACCAAGCCGACGCAGCATTCGGTCAAGGAGCTGCGCGGCATCGGCATTGCGCACGACATCCTTCTGGTGCGCGCCGACCGGCCGATCCCGAAGGAAGA
>JAFKFE010000458.1:0-2096 GCA_017308345.1 Alphaproteobacteria bacterium
TCAGAGCAGGGTTCGGAGGCCGAATTCCGATGCGCCACCTTTACAGGTCGCTTTCCCGCGATTTCCGGGCTTACCTGAAGAGGGCGCGAAAACGGTGATGGCCCCGCCGAAAGTCAGTTTCGTCATCATCAACTACAATTATGGCCAGTATGTCGCGCAGGCCATATCGAGCGTTCTGTCGCAGGATTACTCCGACTTCGAATGCATCGTCATCGACAACAATTCGACCGATTCAAGCCGGGATGTGATCAGGCAATTCGAAAACGCGGATGACAGGCTGAGCATCGAATATCTGGAAGACAACCTCAATCAGATGGGCGGGTTCCTGCATGTCATCGACCGGCTGTCGGGCGAGCTGGTCTGCATCGTGGACGCCGACGATTTCCTGTTCGCGAACTTCGCCGCGTTTCATGCCCAGCTTCACCTCGATTGCGGCGACGGCGTCGCGGCGACGTCGGGCGGCGTCTGCGAGGTTGACGCAGCCGGAGCCATGCTGACGCCAAGTTACGCATTCTTCTTGCACAGCCAAAAGGTTGGCACCGCGATGCGCCCCGGCGATATCGACGGCGTGCCACGCCTGCTGAGCCAGCCGGACCGGGAACTGCTCTGGCGACAATCGACACTGATCGCGCCGCATGAACATGGATGGCATTGGTCGCCGGGCACCGCCAACGTCTTCAAACGATCGCTCCTGGAACGGACGCGGCCGGTGTTGAAGGTGATCAACTCCACCGCCACGGACAACTACTTCATGCCGTTCCTGAGCGCCCTGGGTGGCTCGGCTTGCATCGACATACCGCTTTCGGCCTACCGGATACATGGCAAGAACCGCTACAGCGGCATGCCGGCAAGTCCGGGCCTGAGGCCGGCCAGCAAGCAATTCGCCGCGATTACCGCCGCGGAGAGGAAGGCGATGGTCAGGACGCTGGCATCGCGCGCCCGCGATTTCGTCTCGACGCACCCGCATACATTCTGGGCGGTGATGGATGCCACCCCCGCCCCCGACGGCGTTTCCCGGCACGACTATTTCAACGATTCAGCCGTTCAGGACATACTGGCCGAACATTTCGACGAACTCGTCGCGGCATGCGGCGAGGCACAGACCAACAGCGAATTGCGGACACGCATGGGACCGAAGGGCCACGATGCCTTCACGGCCAGGCTGCGTGACGAGAAAGCCCGGGTGAACCGGACCGCGCGATAGCGCGCCGCCGGCTCATTGGCCGGCCACCGGCGCCCAGATCACGTCGTCGATCCTCGTCGCCCCCGTCGCCAGCATCACCAGCCGGTCGAAGCCCAGCGCCGAGCCGCTTGCCTGCGGCATGATGGCCAATGCCGCCAGGAAATCCTCATCCAGAGGATAACGCTCGCCATAGATGCGCTCCTTCTCATCCATCTCGGCGACAAAGCGACGGCGCTGCTCTGCCGGGTCGGTGAGCTCGCCGAAGGCGTTGGCAAGCTCGACGCCGCAGCAATAGATCTCGAAGCGCTCGGCGACGCGCGGGTCCTCCGCGCTCGGCCGGGCAAGGGCAGCCTCCGAGACCGGATAGCCGTAAAGGATGGTGGCCCGCCCCTGCCCCAGCGACGGTTCGATCTTCTCCACCATCACCCGGCTGAACAGGTCGGCCCAGGTGTCGTCCGGCGCGGTGCGCAGGCCGGCTCCGACCAGCGCTGCGTGAAGCGCGTCGCGGTCGGTGCCGCCATCGGCCGAAACGGTCGCGAGCACGTCGATACCGGCATGGCGGGCAAAGGCTTCCGCCACGCTCAGCCGCTCCGGCCCGGCGAATGGATCGGCCTCGCGGCCGCGGAACCGAAAACTCTTGGCGCCGGCCTTTTCCGCCGCCAGCGCCAGGAATTCGGCGCAGTCGACCATCAAGGTCTCATAGCTTTCGCCGACGCGGTACCATTCGAGCATGGTGAATTCGGGGTGGTGCAGCGGCCCGCGCTCGCGGTTGCGCCAGACCGGGCCGAGGCTGAAGATGCGTTCCTCGCCGGCGGCGAGCAGTTTCTTGCAGGCGAATTCCGGCGAGGTGTGGAGATAGAGCGGCCGGCGCGATGCGTCCGGCCCGATCGCCTCGGTGGCGAAGGCGGCAAGG
>JAFKFE010000458.1:2164-4594 GCA_017308345.1 Alphaproteobacteria bacterium
CGTCCGGCCCGATCGCCTCGGTGGCGAAGGCGGCAAGGTGCGCCTCGTTGCCGGGCGAAACCTGCAGCGCCGAGGTCGTCACCTCGACGAAATCGCGCTCCGCGAACCAGGAGCGAAGGGCGGCGGCGATGGCGTTGCGCGCCATCAGCCGTGGCCGGCGGTCGGCATGGACATGCGGCGTCCACCAGGGCGAAGCGGCGGTCATGGGCAGGAAAATCGCCGGGAAGGCTGGCGGTTCTGCGCAAGATGCGCTAGGGCGCACGCGATGGCCGCCGTCGCCGCTTCGCGGAATTCGACGCTTGCAGGCCGAAAAACTCGAACGGGATCGAATATCGTGGTCAAGGTCATCGCCAGTTCCTTACGCAAAGGCAACGTCGTCGATAAGGACGGCAAGCTCTATGTCATCCTCTTTGCCGAAAACATCCACCCTGGCAAGGGCACGCCCGTGACCCAGCTCGACATGCGCCGCATCGGCGACGGGGTGAAGGTCTCGGAGCGCTACCGCACGACCGAAATGGTCGAGCGCGCCTATGTCGAGGAGCGCGAGCACACCTTCCTCTATTCCGACGGCGAAGGCTTCCATTTCATGAACCCGGAAAGCTACGACCAGGTCGTGGCCTCGGAAGCCGTGGTCGGCGACTTCGCGCCCTATCTGCAGGAAGGCATGGCTGTGCAGCTGGCGCAGTTCAACGGCGTGCCGATCTCGCTGGTGCTGCCGCAGCGCGCCACCTTCGAAGTGGTCGAGACCGAGCCGGTCACCAAGGGCCAGACGGCATCTTCCTCCTATAAGCCCGCCGTGCTCTCCAACGGCGTGCGCACCGCCGTGCCGCCGCACATCTCCGCCGGCACGCGCATCGTGGTGATGACCGCCGACGGCTCCTACGTCGAGCGCGCCAAGGACTGAGGTTTACCGCGCCGCAATTGCCACAGCTCGCCTGCGACCCAGGCGGGCTAAGTCGCGACCGCGCCCGTCGATGAGAGGCGTGTCCCCTGTGGGCGGCGGCAAGTCCAGCTGAACTACTCTCCCGAAGGGGACGATATCAGCACGTATCCGCGGGTCCTGTTCTCGTTGTCGCTGTCGACCGTGTTCATCGCTCCGAACAGATCGGCCGTTGTCACCCATACCGGCGGGTATTTGTAGCGAGCGACATCGAGGATCAGGAACCTGTCCGCTTTCTCGTCATAAGCGGCCAGCGGCGATATATGCCCGCCCTTCTCCTGGCCCATCGCCTTGCGCAGATAGTTGACGATGACGAAGTGCCCGGGTTTGGAAAGGAACGAACTGGCCTGGGTGCGGAACTGCTCAAGGCTGGCGTCCGAGGCATGGCGGACCTCGGCCTTGATCGGCTGCGTGGAAAGAATGGCCCCGATCTGGTCGAGCGTCATTCCCTGCTTGTCCAGGACCTCGCGAGGAAGAATGGTTTCCGTGCGCTCGTTCAGGACATTATCCTGCGTGAACGTCCTGTAGGGTTCGTATTCGGGCACCGCGGGCGCCGGAACGTTGAGCGCGTTCAACACCATGACGATGCTGGCCACGCCGCAATAGGCCTGCGTCTTTTGCGTGAGAAAGTTGCTTGCGAGAGGAAAATAGGATTCCTTCGCCATGCTCTCGGCAAGAAAACTCTCTCCGGCAGGGGAACTGAACCCCGTCAGATTGTCCGGAAGCTTCAGCGTCTCCGAGAAGGCGCCGGGTGCGATCAACAAGAACGCCAGCAAGAGCGAATAAAAACGCGCAGACATGGTGACCCTCAGCCTGGTCGAGAAAGCATCGGAGGGATGCTATCAGCTTTCGCAGGCCATCGCACGTTGATCCGCCGGCGCGGCCGCCAAAGCCGTGCCGGCGAGCCAGCCACACGATCAGACGACCCTTCCCGCCGGCAGGCCTGGGGCTTTCCATTCCGCCATGCCATCCTACTCGTCGACGGTACACGCCTATGGCGGGCGACGTCGTGCGCCGGCTGAAGGAATTGCCGGACCTATCATCCGATGATGGTTAACGCCGCCCCCGAACAAGGTTTCCGTTTACGATATCGTAAGCTTGTTGCTGCGGGATATTCGCCGGTCCGCTAGAATTGCGGCAGTTGAATTTTCCTCGAGATCGCGCATGAGCAGCCCGAACCGCATGCCGTGGGTGGACACGGCAAAAGGCCTTTCCATCATCCTGGTGGTGATGATGTATTCGGCCTACAACACCGGTGAATACACCGGCGGTGTCGGCTTCCTGCATTATGTCATCGGCTTCGCGACGCCTTTCCGGATGCCGGAATTCTTCCTGATCTCGGGCCTGTTCCTGTCGCAGGTGATCGACCGGCCTTGGCGGCGCTATGTCGACCGCCGCGTCGTCCACTACCTCTATTTCTACGTGCTTTGGGCGATCATCTCGATCGGGCTGAAGATCGGCATCTTCAGCCGCGATCCCGCCGGCATGCT
>JAFKFE010000459.1 GCA_017308345.1 Alphaproteobacteria bacterium
CGCGGCGATGCTGGTCAACCGTGTAGTGCCGAAGCTGCGCCATCTGCTTGGCCTGCCTTACTGGTCCTTCTCGTCCTGGGCCAAGGTGAAGGTGAAGAAGGCGGTGAACTTCATCGGCTCGTTCCAGACCGTGCTTTCCGAGGAAGCGCGGCGCTCGCATGTCAACGGCGTCATCTGCGGACACATCCATCACGCCGCCATCGAGAGCTATGGCGACGTGCAGTACATCAACACCGGCGACTGGGCGGAAAGATGCACCGCGGTGGTGGCGCATTTCGACGGCCGTATGGAGATTCTGACCTGGGCGCATGTGCTGCCGGAATCCTCGGCCGGCAAGGATGTGCTGGTGCCGGTCGACATCATCGATCTCAAGGGCAGGGCGGCGCGGGCGGCCTGAACCCGACCGCCTGTCGGGGATTGGTCGACCAGTTCGACCTTCTGGCCTTGCACGTCCACTGGGCCGTGGGATCGCACGGCGGGAGATTTGAGCCGGGCGCCGTCTTCAACAGCTTTGCCGCTAATCGATTAGTCCAGACAGTTCCGCCCTGCCTTGCCGCGTGTTAGGGATCGGGACGCGTTGCAGGCCCGTCGAGCGCAATGCAATTGGATCGATTCATGTCGCTGCCGCCCCTCTCGCCCGAGCAACTCGTCAAGCCCAACCATTTCGAACTGCGCATCAGCCTGATCTTCGCGACCTTGTTCGTGTCGCAGGGCACGCATCTGCCTTACTTTCCGCTCTGGCTGCAGGCGAAAGGGTTTCATGCCGAGCAGATCGCAGTCATCCTGGCGGCGCCGATGTTCCTGCGCGTGGTGACGACGCCGATGCTGACCGCGTTTGCCGACCGCGCGAAGGACCGCGCCAATGTCTATATCGCGCTGGTCGCCGCCTCGATGATCGTCTCGGCCGGCTATTTCCTGCCGGCCACCTACGCGACCGTGCTTGCGGTGTCGCTGCTGCTCACCGTCGTCTGGACGCCGCATTCGCCGATGGCCGATTCGCTGGCGCTGTCGGGAGTGCGGCGCTATGGTTCGAACTACACCGCCATGCGCAAATGGGGCTCGATCTCCTATCTCTGCGCCAATGTCGTGGGTGGCTTCATCCTGGCGGCAACGGGCCCGAAGGCGGTTAAGGTCATCATTTTCGTGGCGCTCGGCGCGGCCTTGGTCGCGGGATTGGCGGCGCCGCGCATCGGACGGCCGCGCAAGGCCTCGCCGCTGTCGGCCACCGAGATCCAGCACAAGGCCCCCAGCCTGTTCAACGCCTATTTCCTCTATTTCACCCTTGGCGTCGGCATCATCACCGCCAGCCATGCCTTTCTCTACGGATTCGTCTCGATCTACTGGAAGTCGATCGGCATCGGCGATTCCATCGTCGGCCTGCTGTGGGCCTGGGGCGTTGTTTCGGAAGTCTGCATGTTCCTGTTCTTCAACCGCATCTTTTCCTCGGTCTCAGTCGTCAGGGTGATGGTTATCGCAGGCATCGGCTCCATCGTGCGCTGGATCGCCTTTCCGCTCGTCTGGCCGCTCGGGCTTGGCGTCGCCGGCTTCTTCGTGGTCCAGTCGCTGCACTCTGTTTCGGTCGCGATGGTGCTGATCGGACTGCAGAAGATGATCGGCGAGACTGTTTCCGAGGAGCGGACGGGCGCCGCGCAAGGCATCGCCTATTTCTTCAACGGGTTCTTCATGGCAGCGGTCACGCTTGCTTCCGGCCCGCTCTATGACCGCCTGGGCGTCGACGGTTTCTGGGCGATGATTCCGATCGCGATCGTCGGCATGGCGCTGATCGGGCTCGCTTCGCGTTCAGCCCCACAGCGCTCTGTCAGGGGGTGAAACCAGCGATCCCTGGTAGACGAGGCCGGGTATACGATCGCGCGCAAGCAGCAGCGGACCGTCGAGGTCGACGAAGTCCGCATCCTGCGCCAGCAGCACCGCCGGCGCCATGGCGAGCGAGGTGCCGACCATGCAGCCCACCATGATCCCGAAGCCGAGATCGCGGGCACGGTCGCGCAGCCTCAACGCTTCCGTCAGGCCGCCGGACTTGTCGAGCTTGATGTTGACGGCGTCGTAGAGACCGACCAGCGCGTCGAGATCCTTCGCCGCGTGCACGCTTTCGTCGGCGCAGATCGGCACCGGATGCGCTATCCGGCGCAGGATGTCGTCCTTGCCCGCCGGCAGTGGCTGCTCGACGAGCGCGATGCCGTGCCGCGCTGCGAAGGCAAGGTTCGCCTCGATGGTCTCGTCCGTCCAGCCCTCATTGGCATCGAGGATGATGCGGCTCCCGGGGGCGGCTTCCGTCACCGCGCGTATCCTCGCCATGTCGTCGTCGCCGCCGATCTTGACCTTGAGCAAGGGCCGCGCGGCATTGGCGCGCGCCTGCGCCGCCATGGCCTCCGGTTCGGCGAGCGACAGGGTATAGGCGGTTTCCAGCGG
>JAFKFE010000460.1 GCA_017308345.1 Alphaproteobacteria bacterium
CGTGCTGCTGGGCGATATGGGCGGCTGGGCGCGCGCCGGACGGTTTCCGATCGAATCCGGAAACAGCAGCGCGCAGAGCAGGAACAGCGTGATGGCGTAGACGATGATGAAAAGATACTTGCCGAAGGTCCAGTTCTCGATGGCGTAGAGTCCGAACTCCCACCACCAGAAATGCACCAGCATCAACAGCACCGAGGCGACCCAGGCGATATGCACCGTGTAGAGCCGGTATTGGCGAGGATGCTGGACGATGCGGGCCGTTCCCGAAAGCAGCCGGGTGACGCCAAGGCCGATCACCATGCCCATGATGATGCGGATATGCGGGAAGATGTCGTGCTGAGAGGCGATTTCGGTGGCCATGCCTGTTCGCTATGCGGTTGCTCATCCGCATAGTGCAGTCTCCCTAAGCCAGCCGCAACGGAATTTGGCCGCGCCCCGAAAGGCCGAGGTCAAAACAGAAAATACCTCTGCGCCATCGGCAGCACCGTTGCCGGCTCGCAGGTCAAGAGTTCGCCGTCGGCGCGCACCTCGTAGGTCTCAGGATCGACCTCGACATGCGGCGTGGCGTCGTTGAGCACCATGGAGTGCTTGCCGATGCCGCCGCGCGTGTTCTCGACCGCTACCATGGCCTTGTCGACGCCGAGCCTGCCCTGCAGGCCGGCGTCGAAGGCAGCCTTCGAGACGAAGGTCACCGAGGAATTGGTCAGCGTCTTGCCGTAGGCGCCGAACATCGGCCGGTAATGCATCGGCTGCGGCGTCGGGATCGAGGCGTTGGGATCGCCCATCGGTGCTGCCGCGATCGAGCCGCCGACCAGGACCATTTCCGGCTTGACACCGAAGAAGGCCGGATTCCACAGCACGAGGTCGGCCCGCTTGCCGACCGTGATCGAGCCGATCTCCCTCGACAGGCCGTGCGCGATGGCCGGATTGATCGTGTATTTGGCGATGTAGCGGCGGACGCGGAAATTGTCGTTGTCGCCGGTCTCGTCGGGGAGCGGCCCGCGCTGGCGCTTCATCTTGTCGGCGGTCTGCCAGGTGCGGATCGCCACCTCGCCGACGCGGCCCATGGCCTGGCTGTCGGAGGAGATGATCGAGAAGGCGCCGATGTCGTGCAGGATGTCCTCGGCCGCGATCGTCTCCTTGCGGATGCGGCTTTCGGCGAAGGCAATGTCCTCGGGGATCGACGGCGACAGGTGGTGGCAGACCATCAGCATGTCGAGATGCTCGGCCAGCGTGTTGACAGTATAAGGCCTTGTCGGATTGGTCGAGGACGGGATGACGTTGGGCAGGCCGCAGACCTTGATGATGTCAGGGGCGTGGCCGCCGCCGGCGCCCTCGGTGTGGAAGGCGTGGATGGTGCGGCCCTTGATCGCCGCCACCGTGTTCTCGACGAAGCCCGATTCGTTCAGCGTGTCGGTGTGGATCATCACCTGCACATCATAGTCGTCGGCGACCGAGAGGCAGCAGTCGATGGCGGCAGGCGTGGTGCCCCAATCCTCATGCAGCTTCAGCGAGCAGGCGCCGGCCAGCACCATCTCCTCGAGCGCCGCCGGCCGCGAGGCATTGCCCTTGCCGGACAGGCCGATATTCATCGGGAAGGCGTCAAAGGACTGGATCATGCGCGCCATGTGCCAGGGGCCGGGCGTGCAGGTGGTGGCCAAGGTGCCATGCGCCGGACCCGTGCCGCCGCCGAGCATGGTGGTGACGCCGCTCATCAGCGCTTCCTCGATCTGCTGAGGGCAGATGAAATGGATATGCGCGTCGAAGCCGCCGGCCGTCAGGATCTTGCCTTCGCCGGCGATGATCTCGGTGCCCGGGCCGATGATGATGGTGACGCCGTCCTGCGTATCCGGATTGCCGGCCTTGCCGATCGCGGCGATGCGGCCATCCTTCAGACCGATATCGGCCTTGACGATGCCGGCGAGCGCGTCGACGACCAGCGCATTGGTGATGACGGTATCGACCGCCCCGCCCGCCCGCGTGACCTGGCTCTGGCCCATGCCGTCGCGGATGACCTTGCCGCCGCCGAATTTCACTTCCTCGCCATGGACGGTGAAGTCCTGCTCGACCTCGATGAACAGTTCGGTGTCGGCAAGCCGCACCTTGTCGCCGACGGTCGGGCCGTACATACGCGCATAGGCGGCGCGGGTTATTCTTGCCGGCATCAGAGTTCCCCCATCACCTTCTGCTGGAATCCGTAGACCTGGCGTTTTCCGCCGAGCGGCACCAGCGTGACGTCGCGCTCCTGCCCCGGCTCGAAGCGCATGGCGGTGCCCGCGGCAATATCCAGCCGCATGCCGCGCGCGCGCTCACGGTCGAATCTCAGGCCCTCATTGGTCTCGAAGAAATGATAGTGGCTGCCGACCTGGATCGGACGGTCGCCGCTGTTGGCCACCTTGAGCGTGACGGTCGGGCGGCCACTGTTGAGC
>JAFKFE010000461.1 GCA_017308345.1 Alphaproteobacteria bacterium
AGCGACAAAAAAGCCGCGCGGCCAAGGCCGCGCGGCTCTTCATTTCCAGGATTGTCGCTGTTGAACGCGGGCGTTCAACCAGCGGCGCTGGCCTGCGGCGCCGCGGTACGCTCGATGAGCATCTGGCGCACGACGGACATCGAGTTGCTCAATTCGCCGATGGCGTCGTCGATCAGGGCCCGCTGCTTCTGCAGGCGGCTGAGCTGCTTCTCCGACTTGTCGAGCGCGAGCCGCAGCTGCTTGGTGTTGGTGCCGCTCGGATCGTAGAGATCCATCATCTGCTTGACGTCACGCAGTGAGAACCCGACCTTGCGGCCGAGCAGGATCAGCTTTAGCCGGGCCTTGTCGCGGCGCGTATAGAGACGGGTCGAGCCGTCGCGATGCGGATTGAGAAGGCCCTTGTCTTCATAGAAACGCAGCGTGCGCAATGTCACGCCGTATTTCTTGGCCATCTCGCCGATGCGGACGAATTCCTCGTCGGCCTCGGCCGGAATGTCATTGGTATTGGCCGCGGCTTCGCCGGGCGAAACAAGTTTCATGGTCACTGGCTTTCCCCTGGTGGCGTCGCGGTCGCGGACCAAGCGTCGCCTGAATGGAAGCGGGGGCGTGCTTCCAATCGTGGTTGCAACAAGTCAATCGCAAGAGACACGGCTTCGCGCCTTTTACGTTTACGTCAATCCTATACCGACAGCCGCAGGGTGACGCAAGGGCGTTGTCGAATCCGACCTTTATGCCGCACCCGGATACCGAGCTTGCCAGGCAGCTCACGATTTATGCGCGACTTCTTAAGCTTGGTTAACGCCTTGTTTACCACGTTGGGCGAAATGTGCGCATGTCGGTCACCCGTGGTTATCCTGTAGCGAATTTTTCACGGTTTTCGAAGCGCGGGTGAAAACCCGGGAAGCCCATCTTCCTCCGCGGCAAAACCGCTCGGCTCGCTTCGTCCCCGGCAGGCTACTGGGAAACCGGCCTCGGCCGGCCATTCTGAACACGGGCGCATCGATGAACAGCAAGCGGTCCTATCTCGATACACTCAACGCCGGCAGGCAGCGCCGACCGCACGCCTCGCTCGAAGAACTGAACCGTTCGCTCGAAACACTGGAGCAGCGGCTGGACCGGACGCGCGCAGACATGCCCGATCGCCCCGACCTGCGGCGGCCGCCGGCCGAGCCGCGCTATCCGAGCACGCAGCCTTACGGCCAGCCGCGCTGGTATGAGGATCCCTATTCCGCGCAAAGGCCCCCGGACCGTGCGCCGCAGAATCCCGCCGCACAAAATCAGCGGCCGCAAAACCCGGCTCCCGCCGCGCCTGCCTACGGCCAGAACTATCAGGCGATCGCGCGCGACATCGACAGGGTGCGCGGCCAGGAAGACAGCGTCGCCATGGTCGGCAAGATCGCCGTCGAGTTGCGCGGGCTGCGCGAGGAACTGCGCCATCAGATGACCGCCGGCCTGCAGCGCGAATTCGAAGCGTTTCGCCAGGATATCGATCGCGCCATGCAGGCCAACAGCCAGCACGGCGCCAACGGCCTGCCGGACAAGAGCAGCGCCGAGCTCGGCCTCGAATTCGAGCGGCTTTCGGGCGCCATACAGACGCTCGCCGAAAAGAGCGACGACCGCAGCGTCAACCTGCTGAGACTGGAACTGGAACAGGTGAAGGGTGCGCTGGACACGCTGGCGCGCGAGGAAAGCCTCCAGAAGGTCGACCGCCGCTGGGACGATTTCGACCGCCGCTGGAGCGCCTTCGAGGACCGCGTCGACGCCGACCAGCGCAAGCGCGCGGAAGGCCCGAACCTTTCGACGCTGACAGACCGGCTCGAACAGATCAGCAGCGCCGTCAACAGCCTGCCGGAATCGCTTTCGCTGCGCTCGCTGGAGGAAAAGGTGCGCACGCTCGCCGGCGCGGTCGACCGCTTCGCCGGACAGCAGACCGCGCGCGGCGGCGAAACGCTCGCCATGATCGACGAGCGGCTGGACGAGATTTCCCGCGCCATCGTCGCCTCCACCGTGGCCGCGCAGGCCAATGCCTTCGACCCCGAAACCTTCGGCCGGATCGAGAAGCGCATCGCCTCGCTGGCGCAGCAGATCGAGGAAGTCGCGCAGTCGCGGCCGGGCGCCGAGGTGATCGATCGTCTGAACCTCCTCACCAGCCGCGTGGACCAACTGGCCGGAAGGGCCGACCTGCCCGAGCAGGCCATGGAACGGCTGGGCAAGCAGATCGCCTTGATCACCGACAAGATGGACCGCGCGCCGGCCATGCCCGACGCCGACCATATCTTCCAGGGCCTGGAGCAGCGTTTCGACGCGCTGTCCATGCTGCTCGAGCGTCGCCAGGGCGATGCGATGGAACAGGGCAATATGCTGTTCCGCGATCTCGAGCGGCGGCTGGACGAAGTCGCGGACAGGCTCGACCAGCGCATGCG
>JAFKFE010000462.1:0-2220 GCA_017308345.1 Alphaproteobacteria bacterium
TCTCGCGGAAATAGGCGGCGTTCGGTTCGTCCTGCATGCCATGCAGGTCAACAAGCGCCACGCTGGTGATGTAGGGGTGAATGGTGAGCTGCGACCAGCGCTCGATGAAGCGCGCCATGGCCTTGCCGCCCTCGCCGGAAAACAGCGTCGGCAGTTCCGGATAGGCTTCGTCGAGATAGAGCGCGATCGCAAAGGAATCGGCCACCACGCGCTCGCCGTCGCGGATCACCGGCACCGTCTTCGAGACGCCGCCCTCGACTTCAGGCACTTCGAGGAAGCGCGTCGGCACCTTGCTGGCGGCGAGGCCCTTATGCGCCAATGCCATCCTGATCTTCCAGCAATGCGGGCTGAACGGGCGGGCGACATCATGGCCGACGAGGTCGTAGAGCAGAATGGTCATTGGCGGGTCCGTTGCTGCGGGTTACGAAGAGCCCGGATTCGCGATGAGCCGGGTGGGAAGAATGAAGCAGCATTTCATGATGTTTGCGGCCTACAATCAATGGGCCAACGGGCGCCTCTACGATGCCGCCGCCGATCTCGGGGAGGAGGAGCTCGGTCGTGACGTCGGCGCCGTTTTCGGTTCGATGCTTGGTACGCTCAACCATCTGCTTGCCGTCGATCGCGTCTGGATGAAGCGCTTCACCGGTGAGGGCGATGCGCCCTCCAATACCGCCGCCATCCTCTACAGCGCCCTGCCGGCCCTGAGATTGGCGCGCGAGGCCGAGGACAGGAGGATTGTCGACTGGGTGGGGGGCATGGGCGACAAGGCGATTGCCGGCCGCTTCTCCTACATGACGGTCGACATGCGCACCGTCTCGCAGCGGCTTCCGCCCGCGCTCGGCCACTTCTTCAACCATCAGACCCATCATCGCGGCCAGGCGCATATGGTGCTGACGGTGCTCGGCCGGCCGTCGGTGCCGCTCGACCTGATGCTGTTCCAGCGCGCCGAGGAAGGCCGCGCCTTCGCCTGAAGCACGGCTCCGGCTGCGGGTTCCACCTCTCGAACAGTCCGACAAGCGCGGCTGCCCGCGGGAAATCTCTGTGGGTTCGGACGCGCGGGTTTTCGCGTGGTCGAGTTCTGGTTGACGCATTCCTTATAAGTTTAAATGTTGAAGTTAATTGTCGTATATTTTTAAATACGAAATATATCATTCAAAAACTAAAACCTATTCTTCCAGAGAAAATCAAGAAACTAGAAATAGACTCCGCGCGTAGCTACCAATGCACGACGTCACGCGAAGCAGATGTGCTTCCGTGTCGCGGTGCGGAAAATAGTCGAGGCACACAGGAGAGTCTCATGGCAAGTATCGTTCAAAAAATCGCGAAAATGCTATTAGGTAGCACATTTGTCGTTATTTTGGCGGCCCAGGCGAATGCCGCAAGCCTCGGTGTCGGTGCATCGGTCGGTGGCGGCGGGGGCATAAATGCCAGCGTCGGCGCCAGTACTGGCGGCTCAGGCGGTGCCAATGCCGGCGTCAGCGCCTCGCTCGGCGGTTCGAGCGGTGTGAACGCGGGCGCCAACGCGTCTCTCGGCGGCTCGGGCGGCGTCACCGCCGGCGCCACGGCTTCGGTCGGCGGCTCCAATGGCGTCAACGCCAGCCTCGGCGCCAATGTCGGCAATGGTACCAGTGTCGGTGTCGGCGTTGGTGTCGGAACGCCGGGCACGCCGGGCACTCCGGCTACGCCGGGCACACCCGGCACGCCGGGCATCTCGGGCGTGGTCGCCCAGATGTCGGGTACCCAACTGATGCGCATGAAGAAGCGCTGTGCCGACGTGCTTTCCAGCGAGGGCACCTATGACAGCGATCTCAGGGCTCTCTGCCTGATGATCGCGCGCCGCTAGAGCGGTTCACCGTTTCACGGAAACGGCGAACCGCTCTAGGCCTTTGTTTTTGCGCAGTTCCGGACGGAAAGCCGATCACACTTTTCCTGGAACTGCTCTAGGCTGCTGGGTTCGGCTGCCGGCGGGCGAAACGGAACCAGTCCGAAGCTCGTCGGGAGCCGCGCTCCAGCCTGTCGCGGGGGCGCGGGAGACGATCCGCCGGTCTCCCCGGCATTCTCGTGCCGCGCCGGCGGACGAAGGGTCACCTGGATGGCGACGAGCGGACGAGCCTGTGCCAGCGGCACAGCCGTCTTCGATATTGCCGGCCTTCGGGGCCCGAGTTCCCCTGCCGCCGCGGCCGGTCGACCGTTGGTTAACCACATTCGCATCGGAGCCCA
>JAFKFE010000462.1:2267-3203 GCA_017308345.1 Alphaproteobacteria bacterium
TTCTTTTGTTCTCCTGATTCACAATGGCGCAGTTGTAGCGGGAGCAATGGCATGCGCATCGATTTGTCCCCGACAAGCTGGGGCAGGGTCGTGGTGGTCACCGCCGCCGGCACCGCCTTTTTCATTGCCGCCGCCTTCTTCGTCGATTCCTTCAATTTTCCCTCGCTGTCGCCGCAGGCGCTGCTGTGGGCGCAGCTCACGGATCTTTTCCTGCCGCTCTTGCTCGGCGGTTCCTTTCTGTTCCTGCTGATGTGGAAGATGCGCCAGCTGGCGATCACGCAGAAGGAACTCAGCGTCATCGCCGCGACCGACAGCCTGACGGCGGTGTTCAACCGCGGCGCCTTCTCGATGCTGGTCGAGGCCTATCTCGAACAGGCGCGCGGCCACACGGTCGCCGATGCCGGCGCGCTGCTGATCGTCGACGCCGACCATTTCAAATCGATCAACGACCGCCTGGGTCACGACTGCGGCGACCAGGCGCTTAGGTTGATCGCCGCGACGATCAAGGGCCAACTGCACGGCCCCGACATTGTCGGGCGCATCGGCGGCGAGGAATTCGCGGTCTTCCTGCCTGGCGCCGACGCCGCGCGCTCCCTGCTGGTCGCCGAATCCATCCGGCACCGCATCCGCGAGGCCGAGTTCGCACCCGGCGGGCGGCCCTGGCCGCTTTCGGTGAGCATCGGCGGTATCGCCTTCAGCGGCCCGACCACCTACCACGACATGTTCCAGGTCGCCGATCGCCATCTATACAAGGCCAAGTCCAACGGCCGCGACCAGGTGAGCTTCGAGAGTTCGCGCGGCGTGCTGGCCGGCGACGCCGCCGGCACCGTGCACTAATGCATGTCGCCCAGAAGTGTGCAGCGATTCTGGGGCAACGACATGCATAAAAACAAAGACTTGAAGCGCGTCGGCTGAATCCGGTTCAGCGCGTCGCGC
>JAFKFE010000462.1:3220-5643 GCA_017308345.1 Alphaproteobacteria bacterium
GTTGATATTCAGGTGAGGCCGGCCTGTACGTGAGCACCGGAAGCGCAGGAACCCGCCATTTGCAGGCCGGCCTCACCTGATATCAACACACCTTAGAGCAATTCCAGGAAAGTGTGAGCGGTTTCCGTCCGGAATTGCTTAAAAAACAAAGAGATAGAACGTCCCGCCGGTTCCGTGAAACGGTGAAACGTTCTAGGCGCGCGTTGAGATTCAAGCGAACTGGCAGGCGGCCTATTTCCACATGCCGCGCATGCGGGCGCCGAGATCGACCTTGACGCCCGGCCGCTGGCGCGGATCGTCCTTGATCGCCGCACTTGCCCAGGACGACTGCTCGAAGGCCGAGAGCATCGAGGATGGGATGAAGCGGGTGCGCGAGGCATAGATGTTGCGGTCGCCGCGCGCCGGCTGGTTGTGCGGATAGAAGCGCTGCGGCACCACGAGGTGCAGGCTGTCCCTGGCCCGGGTCATCGCCACGTAGAGCAGCCGGCGTTCCTCCTCGATGTCCTCCTTGGTGCCGATGCCGAGATCGGCCGGGATGCAGCCGTCGACGGTGTTGAGCACGAAGACGTTCTTCCATTCCTGGCCCTTGGCCGAATGGATGGTCGACAGGATGAGGTAGTCCTCGTCGCGATGCGGCGGCCCGGCCTGGTCGCTGGTGGCGTCGGGCGGATCGAGCGTCAGCTCGGTCAGGAAACGCTCGCGCGACGGATAGGTCGAGGCGATCTGTTCGAGCTGGAGGAGATCGGCCCGACGCGTGATGGCGTCCTCATGGATGCGCTCCAGATGCGGCTCGTACCACAGCCTGATCCGTTCGAGGTCGGCCGGCCATTTGGCGCCGGCGCGCAAGCCGCTATAGATGTCGAGGAACACCGGCCAGTCCTGCGCGGCGCGCTGCGGCGGCCGGAAGCGGGCGAGGCCCAGCGTCTCGTCCAGCGACGTCGCCATGGTGTCCACGATCTGCGAGGCGGCGGACGGCCCGATGCCCGGCATCAGCTGCAGCACGCGGAAACCGGCGACGCGGTCGCGCGGGTTCTCGGCGAAGCGCAGCATCGCCAGCATGTCTTTCACATGGGCGGCGTCGAGGAATTTCAGGCCCCCGAATTTGACGAAGGGGATGTTGCGACGTGTGAGCTCGACCTCCAGGGCCCCGCTGTGATGCGAGGCGCGGAAGAGCACGGCCTGCGCCTTCAGCGCCGTGCCGGCCTCGCGCTCGGCCAGGATCGCCTGGCAGACGTAATTGGCCTGCTCCGCCTCGTCGCGCACGCTGACCAGTTGCGGCTTGTGCGAGGACCGGCGCTCGGTCCACAGGTTCTTGGTGAAGCGCTCGCTGGCCTCGCCGATCACCTTGTTGGCGGCGGCAAGGATCGTCTCGGTGGAGCGGTAGTTGCGCTCCAGCATGACGATCTTGGCGCCCTGCGCGAACTGTTTCGGAAAGTCGAGGATGTTGCGCACTTCCGCGGCGCGGAAGGAATAGATCGACTGCGCGTCGTCGCCCACCACGGTCAGCCCGGCGCCGTCCGGCTTCAGCGCCAGCAGGATCGAGGCCTGCAGCCGGTTGGTGTCCTGGTACTCGTCGACCAGCACATGGTCGAAGCGGGAACCGAGATGAGCGGCGATTTCCGGCTCGGCCGCCATCTGCGCCCAGTAGAGCAGAAGGTCATCGTAATCGAGCACGTTCTGCGCCTGCTTGGCCTCGACATAGGCGGCGAACAGCTCCTTCAACTGATCCGCCCACGCCGCGCACCAGGGAAAGGCCGAGCCCAGCACTTCGCCGAGCGGCGCCTGCGCGTTCACCGCCCGCGAATAGATCTGCAGGCAGGTGCCCTTGGTCGGAAACCGGCTTTCGGTCTTCGACAATCCCAGCTCGTGCCGGGCAAGGTTCATCAGGTCGGCGGAATCCTCGCGGTCGTGGATGGTGAAGGCCGGATCGAGGCCGATCTGCTCGGCATAGTCGCGCAAGAGCCTTGCGCCGATGCCGTGGAAGGTGCCGGCCCAGGCGAGGGCGTCGGCGATGATGGTGGCGTCGCGCCCCAGCACCTCGCCGGCGATGCGTTCGACGCGCTTGGCCATTTCCGACGCCGCGCGGCGCGAGAAGGTCATCAGCAGGATACGGCGCGGATCGGCGCCCTTGACGATGAGATGGGCGACGCGATGCGCCAGCGTGTTGGTCTTGCCGGAACCGGCGCCCGCGATCACAAGCAAGGGCGCGGCCACCTTGCCGTCGCCATGCACCACCGCCAGCCGCTGCTCGTCGTTCAGCCGGGCAAGATAGGCAGGCGTCTCGAAGGACGAATCACGAGCGGCGATGTTCATCGCCCATCAAGCATCGTTTCTGCTTTGTTCGCAATGATTTCCTCGCCCGCGCGAGAGCGGGGGAGGCGGCCGCGCCGGCGTCCGCGATGGCGTCAACCAGAGCCTGTGGT
>JAFKFE010000463.1 GCA_017308345.1 Alphaproteobacteria bacterium
CGAATCGCGCGCCGGCATCGAGGATCGTCTGCACCGCCTCGGCCGTGCGCGAGACGGCGTGCGCCTCCTCGAATTTTTGCGGGTTGCCGCAGCCGGTGCGGTAGCCGGCGACGTCATAGATATCCTTGACGGCCAGGCGCAGACCGGCGAGCGGGCCCAATTCCGCATTCGCCACGGGCATCTGGCGCAGATCGAGGAAGGCGTTCAGCGGCCCTTGAGTTCCTGGCATCGTTCGATTTCCGGATACGGTGCGACAAACATTGTTCGATGCCAGAATTTTTACAACCTGGGCCTACGATTTTTATTGATTGTGAAACCCTTCGCCCCTATATCGCGCTTGCCCAAAGTCGCACGTGCCTGTGGGTGTCCGCCGATCCTCGAATGGTGAGGGCAATCGGTAAGGTAACTGGAGCCAACCCCTCCAGTCGGTCAGTGGCCAACCACAAGACCGAGGACACCTTGAAGCAACGACGGTGCGGGCCTTTCTGGTTCTCTGCCGGTCGTCCAAAGACCGGGGTTACTGAAGAGGCACACCTTCATTGCCGGCAGTGCGGACGGGTTCTCCCATCCAAGCCAAGGCAGACAAAGCGAACCGAGGCCGGGCAAGGCCAAGGTTCATCGCCGCGAGACGGCATTTCATGGTTCCGGGGTCTCCACCGGCTGGTTCCATGGATTTGACGTCCCGCCTTTGTTTGACCGCGTGTTCGCGAGGCCGACAGCCCGCGTCCGCACCCTTGTGCGCGCCGAAAGGCGTGATGGAGAGACCCCGATGGCCACCCAGCGCATCCTTGACTTCCTCGCCACCCGACGTCCGAACGGTCCCTGCCTCGTCGTCGACCTCGATGTCGTGCGCGACAATTTCCGCGCCTTCGAGAAGGCGTTGCCCGATTCCAAGATCTACTATGCGGTGAAAGCAAACCCGGCGCCGGAAATCCTGCGCCTCCTTGCTGCGATGGGCTCGTCCTTCGACACCGCATCGGTTGCCGAGGTCGAGATGGCGATGGATGCCGGCGCGCCGGCCGATCGCATTTCCTTCGGCAACACCATCAAGAAGGAGCGCGACATTCAGCGCGCCTATCAGCTCGGCATCCGCCTGTTCGCGGTCGACTGCGTCGAGGAGGTCGAGAAGATCGCCCGCGTCGCCCCCGGCTCGCGCGTTTTCTGCCGCGTGCTGACCGACGGCGAGGGCGCCGAGTGGCCGCTGTCGCGCAAGTTCGGCTGCGTGCCGGCGATGGCCGTGGACGTGCTGCGCCATGCCAAGGGCCTCGGCCTCGACGCCTATGGCGTGTCGTTCCATGTCGGCTCGCAGCAGACGGACCTGTCGGCCTGGGACCGCGCGTTGGGCGACGCCAAGAAGGTGTTCGCGACGCTCGCCGAGGAAGGCATCGTCTTAAAGATGGTCAACATGGGCGGCGGTTTCCCGACCCGTTACCTGAAGGACGTGCCGGTGGCCCAGGCCTACGGGCAGGCGATCTTCTCGGCGCTGCGCAGGCATTTCGGCAACGCGCTGCCCGAGACGATCATCGAGCCGGGCCGCGGCATGGTCGGCAATGCCGGCGTCATCAAGTCGGAAGTCGTGCTGATCTCGAAGAAGGCCGATAACGACAATGTGCGTTGGGTGTTCCTCGACATCGGCAAGTTCGGCGGTCTCGCCGAGACCATGGACGAGGCGATCCGCTATCCGCTGGTCACCCGCCATGACGGCTCGGAGACCGCGCCTTGCGTGCTTGCCGGCCCGACCTGCGATTCGGCCGACGTGATGTACGAGAAGACGCCTTATCCGCTGCCCTTGTCGCTCACCATCGGCGACGAGGTGCTGATCGAAGGCACCGGCGCCTACACGACCACCTACTCGGCGGTCGCCTTCAACGGCTTCGAGCCTCTCCGATCCTACGTGATCTGACCGGTTCGCAAGAACCGTTCAGATCATTCCGGGTGGGTGCCTGTCATCCGCCCGGGCTCGCTTGTGGAACAGATCTCCGCTCGTGAAGGATCGCAGACATGGAATACCTGATCAAATCGGCCGTCGCGGCCACCGAAATTGCCCCCTCGTCCGGACCGTCGGATGAGCTTTTCTCCGTGGGGGAGAAGAGCCCGATCGCGGCGTTCCTTGGCGCATTTTCTTACGGCGAACCGGTTACCACTTCGCCTGAAAATGCGTTCGCGCCCTCCCTTGCCCATCGGGCACAGGCTGGCTCGAGCGGCGCGCCGGACGAGGGGGCCGCCCGGGCGCCGGCCTTCGTCATCGTAGGCGAAGGCGCGGGCGACGCCGCGGCGCGCGAAGCGCTGCTCGACCGCGCCATGGGGCCGAAGCGCAAGAAGAAGTCGTCCGAGAAGCTGCGGCGCGGCCGCCGGCCGTCGGAAGGCCTGGCCTTTGTCGCCCGCGATGCGTCGGGTGTCGTCGTCGGCACGGTACGGCTT
>JAFKFE010000464.1 GCA_017308345.1 Alphaproteobacteria bacterium
GCAAGCCGGTGCCGCTGCACGGCGTCAAGGTGCTGTTCCGCCACCCGGCCTACGAGTCAGAGGACGAAGCACTGACACTTGCCGCGGCGCCTGGCGGCGCTGCTGGGGACACGGACGCGTTCGCTGTCCGGCACACTCCCAAGGATGGCGTCTGGATCGTGGAGATCGATGCGGATGCCGGGCTGACGTCGCCGTTTCGCGACGTTCGCCGCGTCATGATCTCGAATGGGGCCCTGCAATGAGCTGCTGCGCCCCAGGGGCTGAAATGGCGTTGGAGGTCGCCGCCGAGGAGGCCGCATCACCGTCCAGCGACGAGATCAAGCTGGCCAGCCGCTCACTGGGCGGCGACATTCACCAGACCGACCTGTCGGTGCCGACGGTTCACTGCGGGGCTTGCATCCAAGCGATCGAGGCTGCGCTCGGCAAGGTCGAGAACGTCGAGTCCGCGCGCGTCAACCTGTCGACGAAGCGTGTGTCGATCCACTGGCGCGGAGACAGCGTCCCGCCGTTCTTCGCCGTGCTTGGCCGGCTCGGCTATCAAGCGCACCTGTTCGACCCGGAAATCCATGAGAAGGACAGGACGCTCTCGGAGCTGATCCGCGCCGTCGCCGTGGCAGGGTTTGCTGCCGGCAACATCATGCTGCTGTCGGTATCGGTATGGTCCGGCGCGGAAGGCGCGACACGCGATCTGTTTCATTGGCTGTCGGCACTGATCGCCATCCCGGCGCTCGCCTTCGCCGGCGGAATCTTCTTCCGATCCGCGGCGAACGCTTTGCGCCATGGCCGCATGAACATGGACGTGCCGATCGCTGTGGGGGTTTCGCTCGCCTACGCGATGAGCCTTTACGAGACCATCAACCACGGTGAGTACGCCTATTTCGACGCTTCGGTGTCGCTGCTCTTCTTCCTGCTGATCGGACGCACCCTGGATCACGTGATGCGGGAGCGGGCGCGAACTGCGGTCAATGGCCTGTCACGGCTTGCCGCTCGGGGTTCCCTCGTCCTGCGGGAAGACGGAACACGCGAATACGTGCCCGTGGCCGAACTCGCGCCAGGCATGCGCCTCCTTATCGCGGCCGGGGAACGGATACCGGTCGACGGCGATATCGTCGGCGGGAACTCCGACCTCGACTGCTCGATCGTCTCCGGCGAGAGCGCGCCCAAAACCGTGAGCGCCGGCACGCATGTCCAGGCCGGCACGCTGAACCTGACAGGCCCGCTGACAATGCGGGCAACCGCCGCCGCGAAGGATTCCTTCCTGGCGGAAATGGTCCGGCTGATGGAAGCCGCCGAGGGTGGCCGGTCGCGCTACAGGCGGATTGCCGACCGGGCATCGGCGCTTTATGCGCCCGTGGTCCATCTGACGGCTCTTGTCACATTCCTCGGCTGGATGGCGGCGTCCGGCGATTGGCACCGCGCCGTGACCATCGCCATCGCCGTGCTCATCATCACCTGCCCGTGCGCGCTCGGCCTTGCGGTTCCGATCGTCCAGGTGGTGGCGGCCCGGCGCCTGTTCGAGTCCGGCGTCATGGTCAAGGACGGTTCGGCCATGGAGCGTCTCGCTGCGGTCGACGCGGCCGTGTTCGACAAGACCGGGACGCTCACCCTGGGGCTGCCCAGGCTCGTCAACGCGGCGTCGATCGATCCAGCCATGCTGGAGGTCGCGGCCGACATGGCGGCTCATTCCCGGCACCCTTTCTCGAAGGCGCTGGCGGCATATGGCAGCGCCCGCGGCCGGACCAAGTTCGACCGCGTGCAGGAAGAGCCCGGCTTCGGCATCGAAGCGTCCGAAGGCGATGATACATGGCGCCTTGGCCGGCGCGGCTGGGCCGGGTGGAAAGCCCGCACGGGCGGCGAAGGACGCTACGGTGGCTTCGGCGGCACGGTTCTGGCCAAGAACGGCAGGATCGTCGCATGCTTCGCCTTCGAGGACGCAACGCGAGCCGACGCGAAGGCGGCGGTGGCAAGATTGAAGGACGCCGGCATCTCGATCGAGATGCTCTCCGGCGACACCGCAAAGGCCTGCGGCGAGGCGGCGGCGACCGTGGGCATAGAAAACTTCGTGCCGGCCTTGCTGCCCTCGGGAAAGGTCGAGAGGATCGAGACGCTGACCCGCGCCGGTCACAAGGTGCTGATGGTGGGCGATGGTCTCAACGACACGCCGGCGCTCGCCGCCGCGCATGTCTCGATGGCTCCGGCGACCGCGATGGCGCAACACCATGGCGGAGGACACGGCGGCGGCGGATATGGTGGCCATGGCGGCTTTGGCGGACACGGCGGCTACGGCGGCGGTTACCGGCACCGCGGCGTATCGATCGCGCTGGGAGGGTATGGCTATGGCTATAGGTCCCCGGCACCTTATTACGGACCGCAATATTACGAGTATCCCGCCTATCCGATCCGCTATTATCCGCGTGCTC
>JAFKFE010000465.1 GCA_017308345.1 Alphaproteobacteria bacterium
AGTTGACCTCGCGCGCCGGCCGCGATCCCGCTTCGATCCAGACCATCACCGGCATCCCTGGAGCCGAGGTCGAGATCGCTTACCTGCGCAGGCCGGATCACACGGTCGAACTGATCGAATATAGCGGTCCGGTTCGTGAGCCTCGGTCGGCACATGATGCCGGCCAGATATCTGCGCTCACCGCGTTCGCCTTTGCTTTTGTCCGGCCGTTCGCGCCCGCCCGCAATCTTCTCCTTCACTCTGACGATCAGCAGTCATTCGGCCTGGAAACAGACCGCATGGCGGGCTCACAAGTTGCACATACGCCGCCCTGTCCGCAGGGGGAGCGCACGCTCTTTTCGACTCTGCCGCCACCCATAACCAAAATGCATTTCTTCCATAGGAACTTTGTGTTTGTTTTGAGATCGGGATCGTGGAAGTCTTCGTTCAAGGTATCCCGCAAAGAGATGCCAAAGGGAAGAACGCCAGCACACCGGTACCTTGGTATTTCCGCCGCCAGCCAGCGCGACGGAGGGGCCGGCAATGGATGGGACAAGATGAAGAATTCCGGTTTGGCCCGGGCGGGCCGTTCGACGCGTGGCGCGGCAAAGATCGGCGACGACGCGATCGGTGGCGCCATCCTTGCCGATGGCGGATCATCTCACCGGCTGGCGACTCGCAACGCGCCCAGGCTTGACGCGGCGGAGTTGAAACAGCTGCTCAGGACGATGCTTGTGATCCGCGCCTTCGAAACGCGCACCACGGAATTGTTCCAGAGCGGATTGGTGAAGGGCACTGCACATTCCTCCGTCGGTCAGGAGGCGGTCGCCGCGGGGGCGGGCTACCCGTTGCTGCGCAGCGACTTCATCGCCACCCATCACCGTGGACATGGACACTGCATCGCCAAGGGCGCCGACGTTTCGCGCATGATGGCTGAGCTGCTCGGCCGCAAGGACGGCATTTGCGGGGGGCTCGGTGGCTCCATGCATGTCGCCGACATCGGCCTCAACATCATCGGCGCGAACGGCATCGTCGGTGCTTCTATGGGGCTCGGCATCGGCGCGGCGCTCGCCGCCAAGCAGCGCATGTCGACGGATGCCGGCGTCGCGATCTTCGGCGATGGCGGTGCCAACGAAGGCATCTTCCACGAGGCGCTGAACATGGCGGCGATCTGGAGGTTGCCGATCGTCTTCCTGTGCGAGAACAATCAATACGGCCTGTCGACCTCCTTCCTGGAATCGACCGCCGGCGGTTCGATCTCGGCGCGCGCCGCCGGCTACGGCGTGCCCGGTGAAACCATCGACGGCAACGATGTCGTCGCCGTCTACGCGGCGGTCGACGAGGCTATCGCGCGTGCTCGCGCCGGCGAAGGCCCGACCTTGATCGAGGCCATCACCTATCGCCACGGCGATCACTCCATGCGCGCCAACCTGCCAGGTTACCGCGAGGATGAAGAGGTCGAGCGCTGGAAGGCCATGGACCCGATCAACCGCTGCGTTGCGATGATGAAGGAGCATGGCGCGCTCACCGACGCCGAGTATGCGGCGCTCGTTGACGAGACGGATGCGGAGATCGCGCGCGCCGTCGAGTTCGCGAAGAATTCACCCGAGCCCGACGTCGAACGCCTGGCGCCAGCTGTCTCTGCTCCCTTCAAGTCGACTGGCGCAGTCGAGCCGCCTCCCGGCACGCGGGAACTCACCTATCTGGAAGCGCTGAAGGAGGCGATGGCGCAGGAGATGGAGCGTGACGAGCGCGTCTTCGTCATCGGCGAGGACGTCGGGCCGATCGGCGGCACGTTCGGCGTGACGCGCGGCCTGTTTCAGCGCTTCGGCAAGGACCGGTTGATGAACACCCCGATCTCCGAGATGGGCATCGCCGGCGCCGCCGTCGGGTCGGCCGTCTGCGGGCGCCGGCCGATTGCGCCGGTGGTGTTCCGCGGGCCGCAGGGCGGCGGCATTCGTCTCGCGGCCCAGCACTCGCAGTCTCTCGAAGCATGGTTCGCGCATGTGCCCGGCTTGGTGGTGGTGGCGCCATCGACCCCTTACGACGCGAAGGGTCTGCTGATCGCTTCGATCCGCGACGACAATCCGGTCATGTTCCTGGAGCACAAGATGCTCTATCTCGGCCAGACCGCGCCTGTGCCCGAAGCACCCTATGAGATCCCGCTTGGCAAGGCCGACATCAAGCGCGAGGGGACCGACGTCACTGTCATCGCCACGCAGGTCATGGTCGAGCGCGCGTTGCAGGCGGCAGACATGCTGGCGCGCGAGAATATTTCCGTCGAGGTCATCGACCCGCGCACGTTGCGCCCGTTGGACATGGATTGCTTCATCCGCAGCGTGAAGAAGACGCATCGCTGCGTCGTCGTGCACGAGGCGTGGCGCACCGGCGGCCTCGGTGGCGAAATCGCCGCGCAGATCAACGAGCGCGCCTTTGACTGGCTTGACGCTCCGGTGGAACGGCTCGGCTCGATGGAGGTGCCGATGCCCTACAACGACAAGCTGGAGCGGGCGGTGATACCCAACCAGAACGCCATCGCCGATGCGGTCCGCCGCGTCTGCTACCGCTGACACCGGACCGGCACCTGGGACCTCGAAGAACTATGCCTGTAGACATCCTCATGCCAGCGCTTTCGCCGACCATGGAGAAGGGGAACCTCATCCAGTGGCTGAAGGCGGTTGGCGATCCGGTGCGCGCCGGAGACGTCCTGGTCGAGATCGAGACCGACAAGGCGACCATGGAGGTGGAGGCGGCGGTCGACGGCGTGTTGATCAGCATCGCCGTTCCAGCCGGGTCGATCGACGTTCCGGTCAACCAGACGATAGGTGCTCTCGCAGCGGACGGCGAGACGGTTGAGGCAGTGCCCGCGACTGCGCCGGCGGCCCCGGCAGAGTCGTCATTGCCGATAATCCTGCCCGAAGCCGCTCCTGCCGCGAGCACGTCCAATGGCCAGGACCAGGGCCGTGTTTTCGCGTCGCCGATCGCCCGCAGGTTGATGGCGCAAGCGGGTATCAGGGCCGCGGACGTCACAGCCACCGGCCCTCACGGCAGGATCGTCGAGCGCGATGTCAAGCAGGCCATCGAAGCCCGTGCTGTGGAAGCCAAGGTCGAAATACCGGGCAAGCCCGCTGTGGCCGACATCGCGGCCGCGCCTTCCGCTGCAATCCCGGCTCAGGCGCCGGCCGAAGCCGATGCGCGTTTGAAGAACCTGTTCGAGCTCGGCAGCTTCGAAGAAGTCGCGCACGATGCGATGCGGCTGACCATCGCGCGCCGGCTCTCGGAGGCCAAGCGTACCGTCCCGCATTTCTATCTGACGGCCGATTGCGAGATCGATGGCCTTATGGTCCTGCGTCAGCAGTTCAACGACGCCGCGCCGACGCTGCGCGAGGGCGCGCGCGCCTACAAGCTTTCGGTCAACGATTTCGTGCTCCGGGCGCTGGCACTGGCTCTCCATCGGGTGCCCGATGCCAATGTTTCGTTCACCGAAGGCGCATTGCTGCGCCACCGTCACGCCGACATCGGTGTCGCGGTCGCCATTCCCGGTGGACTGATGACGCCGATCATTCGCAAGGCCGAGACAAAGACGCTTGCGGCTATATCGAACGAGATAAAGGAACTCGCGGCGCGCGCCAGGACGCGCTCGCTTCGGCCGGGTGAATATCAGGGCGGCACCGCCAGCGTTTCCAATCTCGGCATGTACGGCGTGCGCGACTTCGCGGCCATCATCAATCCGCCGCAGGCATCGATCCTCGCGGTAGGCGCGGGTGAGGAGCGAGTGGTCGCAAGGAACGGCAAGCCCGAGGTGCGAACCCTGATCACGGTCACGCTCTCGGTCGATCACCGGGCGATCGACGGCGCGACCGGTGCCGAGTTGCTGTCGGCGTTCAAGGCTCTGATAGAGCAGCCGATGACGATGCTGGTTTAGGGATCGACAGGTATTGGACGCTTGACGGGGACGGGGCCGATGGCAGACGCAGTTGCGATAAAGGAAAGGGGAGCCGCTGCTGTGAAGAAGAGCGAGGGCAAGTTCAGCCTCGGCAATCTGAGCCAGGAAACGCTGGTCTTCGCCACCACGGTCGTGATCTTCGCGGCGTGCGCGCTTTTCGTCAACGGCTTCGCGACCCTCCCGAACATCTCGACATTGGCCCGCAGCGTCTCGGTGTTGGGCATCCTTGGCGTCGGCATGACGGTGGTCGTGATCGGGCGCGGGCTCGATCTGTCGCAGGTCGCGGTGCTTGCCATCTG
>JAFKFE010000466.1 GCA_017308345.1 Alphaproteobacteria bacterium
GCTGGCGCCGACATCGGGGAAGAACCCGATGCCGACCTCGGGCATGGCGAACTGCGCGTTTTCGGTCAGCACCCGATGCGAGCCGTGGAAGGAGACGCCGACGCCGCCGCCCATCACGATGCCGTCGATCAGCGCGACATAGGGTTTCTTGAAGCGGGCGATGCGGGCATTGAGCCGGTACTCGTCGGCGAAGAAGTCGACGGGCGGCTTGCCGGCGCGGCCGGCCTCGTAGATGTGCAGGATATCGCCGCCGGCTGAAAAAGCCCTGCCCTCGGCCTTGACCACGACTACGCCGACGCCCTGGTCCTGCTCCCAGGCATCAAGCGCCTTGGCGAGGGCCCTGACCATGTTGTGGGTGACGGCATTGAGCGCCTTCGGCCGGGTCAGCGTGACAACGCCCGCTTTGCCCAGCCGCTCGAAGCGGATCTCGTCGCCTCCGCCAAAATCCATGACCAGGAATCCCTCTCTGCGCCCGCGGGGGAGAAGTGCTAAAGGGGGCTTCGGGGCGCGTCAATGGCGGCGGCCCTTGCGCTGGCGGGCGACCGCGCCAGATGTTAGGTAACCGGCAAAGAATTATGCCCCCGCCCCGACAGGTTTCGAGCAGCGACATGCCTGGAATTTCTCGCTTCGTGGTTGGATTGGCCGGTCTCCTGTGCCTCGGCGCTCCGGCCCATGCCGCGACAATGGCCGATCTCTACCAGGCGCAAACGATCGTCACCGGCACCGGAGACGTGAACCGCCAGATCGGTTTCAAGGATTGCCTCGACAAGGTGCTGGTCAAGGTCTCCGGCGACCAGCGCCTGACGCAGAAGGCGGAGATGCTGGCGCTGCGCGACAAGGCGGCCGACTTCGTCCAGTCCTTCCGCTACCACGACCGGCTCGAGGGCATCCCGATCCATGACGAACAGGGCACGCATGACCGCCCGCACGATCTGACCTGTCTCTACCAGCCGGCCGTCGTCGACAGGCTCCTCGCGCAGCTCGGCAGCAGGCCGTGGCTCGGCGAGCGGCCGCCGATCGCCGTCTTCATGAGCGCCGAGCAGGGCGCGCGGCATTTCCTGCTGACGGAGGACGAGGACCAGGGCAAGACGATGCGGGAATCCTTCGCCGATGCCGCCGGCCCCCTGCTGATGCGTGTCACCTTTCCAAAGGCCGGGCAGCTTGGCGGCCTCGACGGGAAGGCGCTTTCCGGAGCCGAGATGGCAAGGCTCGACAAGCTCGCGAAGAAAGCGGGAGCGGCCCGGGCGCTCGCCGGCAGCATCGTGTGGAGCGACAAGGAGCTCGGCTGGATCGCCGACTGGCGCTTGGCCGACCACGGCAAGACCTATCGCTGGCAGGTGCGCGGCGTCAGCTTCGACGAGGCGTTCCGGGTTGCGATCAGGGGCGCGGCGCAGGTCTTGTCGGGACACGGGCAGCCTTAGGGTAGGCCGATATTCAGGTGATGCCGGCCTGCAAATGGCGGCTTCCTGCGCTTCCGGTGCTCACGTACGAAAAGTACGCTCCGCTCCGGCCTTCGCCGGCCGTAGCCCTCATAAGTGTCTCCGCTCTATGAAGGCTATGGCCGGCGTAGGCCGGTTCTCGGAACCCACCATTTTCGACTCGGCCTGACCTGAATCTCAACCTACCCTACCTTGGTGCGTGCCTGGCACAATCGTGTCGCATTGGTCAGCGGCGCGGACGCGTGCTAAAAGCCGGCCCGAAAGAGAGTCCCGGCCATGAACAAATTCACCCCCGCAAAGCCCGCAGGCGCGCGCAGCGTCGACGAGATCACCGGCAGCCGGCGGCTGCGGCGCATGCGCAAGGCCGACTGGTCGCGCCGCCTGGTGCAGGAGAACCAGCTTTCGGTGAACGACCTGATCTGGCCGATCTTCGTGGTCGACGGCAAGAACACGCGTGAGCCGATCGCCGCCATGCCGGATGTCTATCGCCTCTCCGTCGACCTCGCGGTCAAGGAAGCGGAGCGCGCGGCAAAACTCGGCATTCCGGCGATCGCAACCTTCCCCAATGTCGAGCTTGCGCTGCGCGACCAGACGGGCTCGCATATCCTCGACCCTGACAATGTCATCAACCGCGCGACGCGCGAGCAGCCGCTGTCGGAGCAGACCGCGACGCTCAACCCGACGCTCGACAGCCGGGAGATCTTCGACCTCGTCTACCAGCTGCTCGCGATCGGGTTCGACCTCGTCCCGGTCGCTCTCGTGTGCTGGCTGCTGTGGTCGGCGACGCGGCCGCATCTCGGCCGTCTGGGCATCGCGTTCGATCGTCCGGCCCGCGACGCCGGGTGGGGCGCGATCCTCGCGATCGGGATCGGCGTCGGCGGCATCGTCGTCTATCTCGTCGGCCGGGCGCTCGGGATCACCGTCGCCGTCAACCCGGCCGGGCTCACCGACCACTGGTGGACGATCTCGATCCTGCTGC
>JAFKFE010000467.1 GCA_017308345.1 Alphaproteobacteria bacterium
CGTCGACGGCGCCGAAGCGCTTCAAATGCTCGGTGGTGAACTGCGTGTCGAGCAGCGCGAAGCCGCGCTCCTTCAGCCGCTCGACGAGATAATACAGACAGGTCTTCGAAGCGTCGGTCTCCCTGGCGAACATGCTTTCGCCGAAGAACACGCGTCCGAGCGAGACGCCGTAAAGGCCGCCGACCAGGCGGTCTTCGCGCCAAGCCTCGACCGAATGGCAGTGGCCGAGGCGATAAAGCTCGACATAGGCTTCGCGGATCGGCGCGTTGATCCAGGTCGAGCGGCGCTCGTCGCGCTTCTCGGCGCAGCCGTCGATCGTCGCCTCGAAATCGAAGTCGTAGCGGATGTCGAACGGATGCCTGCGGATCGTCTTCTTGAGGCTGCGCGGCGTATGGAATCCGTCCAGCGGGATGATGCCGCGCGTTTCCGGCCGCACCCAGAACACCTCCGGGTCATTGGCGCTCTCGGCCATCGGGAAAACGCCCGAGGCGTAAGCCCTGAGCAGCAGGTCGGTCGGGATGCGATAGCCTGGCGCGTAGGGGCGGGTCATCGCATCCCCGTGCTATTCATCCTTGGCCAGGTATTTTTCCAGCCAGTGGATATCGTAGTCGCCATTGGCGATGTCGGGATTGCCGACAAGGTCGCGGAACAGCGGCAGCGTGGTCTTGATGCCGTCGACCACGAACTCGTCGAGCGCGCGGCGCAGCCGCATCATGCATTCGACGCGGTTGCGGCCATGCACGATGAGCTTGCCGATCAGGCTGTCGTAGTAGGGCGGGATCTTGTAGCCGGAATAGACGCCGGAATCGACGCGGATACCGAGGCCGCCGGGCGTGTGGAAATGCGTGATCGTGCCGGGCGAGGGCGTGAAGGTGCGCGGGTCCTCGGCGTTGATGCGGCACTCGATGGCATGGCCGTTGAACTTGATGTCTTCCTGCCTGACCGAAAGTCCGGCGCCGGAAGCGACGCGGATCTGCTCATGCACGAGGTCGATGCCGGTGATCGCCTCGGTCACCGGGTGCTCGACCTGCAGGCGCGTGTTCATCTCGATGAAGTAGAACTCGCCATTCTCATAGAGGAATTCGATCGTGCCGGCGCCCGAATAGCCGAGATCGGCGATCGCCTTGGCGCAGATGCCGCCGATGCGCGAGCGTTCCTCGGCATTGAGCGCGGGGGAATTGGCTTCCTCCCAGACCTTCTGGTGTCGACGCTGCAACGAGCAGTCGCGCTCGCCGAAATGCACGCCGCGCCCGGCGCCGTCGCCGAACACCTGCACCTCGATATGGCGCGGCTTCTCCAGATATTTCTCGATATAGACGGCGTCGTCGCCGAAGGCCGCGCCCGATTACGACTTTGCCGTCTGCAGCGCGACTTCCAGGTCCGCTTCGGTGTGGGCCACCTTCATGCCCCGGCCGCCGCCGCCGGCGGATGCCTTGATGATCACAGGATAGCCGATCTCGGCGGCGACGCGTTTTGCTTCCTTCTCGTCGTTGATAGCGCCGTCGGAGCCGGGCACCACCGGGATGCCGAGACGCTTTGCCGTGCGCTTGGCCTCGATCTTGTCGCCCATGATGCGGATATGGTCGCCGGATGGGCCGATGAAGGTGATGTTGTGGGCGGCGAGGATATCGGCGAACTTGGCGTTTTCGGACAGGAAGCCGTAGCCCGGATGCACGGCGTCGGCGCCGGTGATCTCGCAGGCGGCGACGATCTGGTGGATGTTGAGATAGCTCTCGCGCGAGGGAGGCGGGCCGATGCAGACGCTCTCGTCGGCAAGCCGCACATGCATGGCGTCGGAATCCGCGGTCGAATGGACCACCACCGTCTGGATGCCGAGTTCCTTGCAGGCGCGCAGCACCCGGAGCGCGATTTCGCCGCGATTGGCGATGAGGATCTTCTGGAACATCTCTTGGCTGTTCCCGGCTCTACTCGAGGACCACCAGCGGCATGCCGAACTCCACCGGCTGGGCATCCTCGATGAGGATCGCCGTCACAGTGCCGGCGCGCGGCGAGGGGATCTGGTTCATCGTCTTCATCGCTTCGATGATGAGCAGCGTCTGGCCCTCCTTCACCTTCTGGCCGATCTCGACGAACGGCTTGGCGTCGGGCGAGGGCGCCAGATAGGCAGTGCCCACCATCGGCGAGGGCACGGCATTCTTGGACGGGTCGGCGGGCGCCGCGGCTGCGGCCGGCTGAGCCGCCGCCACCGGAGCCGCGATCGCCGGCAAAGGCGCGGCGACGGCGTGGACGGCCTGCGACTGGCGCGACACGCGCACCTTGAGATCACCGAGTTCGACCTCGATCTCGGTCAGGTTGGTGTCGTTCAGAATGCCCGCCAGGTCGCGGATCAGCTGCTGGTCAACACCGGTGTTTTTTTTCGTCATTTTCGAGCCTTCTGGGTGGGGCCGGTCACAGGCG
>JAFKFE010000468.1 GCA_017308345.1 Alphaproteobacteria bacterium
TCGCGGCCATGATGACCGCCAAGGCGCGCTCGCTCGGCATGACAAGCACGAACTTCCGCAACGCCTGCGGCCTGCCCGACGACGGCCAGGTGACCACGGCGCGCGACATGGCGGTGCTGGGCATGGCGCTGGAGAAGCGCTTCCCGCAGCATTTCCACTATTTCTCGGAAAGCGACTTCATGTTCCGTGGCAAGATCGTGCGCGGCCATAACGACATGCTGGGGCGCGTGCGCGGCGTCGACGGCATCAAGACCGGCTATATCCGCGCCTCCGGCTACAACATCGTCACCTCCTACAATGCCGACGGCCGGCACCTGATCGTGGTGGTGATGGGCGCCGACACCGCGCGCCAGCGCAACGACCATGTCGAGGCGCTGATCCAGCGGAGCCTGGGGCCGACGACCGCGACTGCAGCCCAGCCCAGGCTGATGTATTCCGGACAGCCGGCTTCGCCGCCGCCCGGCCTGTCGCCGCCGGACTCGGGCCTGCCGGGGTTGCCGCCGCCGGATTCCGCGGCGCCTGCGTCGACACAGCCCGGCCAGCCGGCGTCCGATTTTCCGTCTCCGGATCTGGCGTCGCCCGGCGCGCCACTGCTGCCGACGCAGTAGGGTGACGAGGCGAACGAGAACGTCTGAGACGCCGACGCGAAGGATAGCTGCCTATGTCGCCTTTCGCTGGCGCAAGGGTCTGTCGAGATTCAGGTCAGGCCGCGCCGAGAATGATGGTTTCCGAGAACCGGAGCGGAGCGTACTTGAAGTACGTGAGCACCGGAAGCGCAGGAAACCATCGTTCGCAGGCCGGTCTCACCTGAATATCGGCGGGCCCTACCTTACCACCAGCACCGGGATCTCGGTCAGCGACACCACTTCCGCCGTCTGACTGCCCAGCACCAGGCGGCCGATGCCCCGGCGGCCATGCGAGGACATGACGATGAGGTCGCAGGCCTCGCCGCCGGCGACGTCGAGGATCGCCTCGGCGGGCGTCCGGTTCTCGATATGGATGCCCTTCGAGCCGACGCCCTTCGCATCCGCCTCGGCCTTGCATTTGTCGAGCAGCTGGCTTGCATATTTGCGCGCGCTTTCCTCGTAATTGACCAGCTCGTCGGCGGCGACGTAGCCCGCCATCGCGCCGCCCCAGGCCAGCGCCGGGAACGGCTCGGAAACGGTGACGAAGACGACCGTGGCGCCGAGGCCCTTGGCCAGTTCCAGGCCCTGGGCGACGCCCTTCTGGGCGAGCTCCGAGCCGTCGGTGGCGATCAGGATTTTCTTGTACATGGTGGCGGTCCCTCAATTTTGCGGAGCGCCGCGCGCCCCGGATGGCGGGAGCCCGAACGCCCCGGCCCGTTGTCGATATAATCAGCCTATCCGGTCCGCCACAGGGGGCAGTTTGATGTGGATCAAGGCCAGGCGACGGAGACGATTGCGCCAGGGGCGTGAGATCGCCGCTCACCCTCATCCAGCCTCCGATTCGCTCGGCTGACCTCTCCCCCAGGAGAGAGGAGATTGTCGGCGCCGGCGCCTCCCTCTTCTCCCCGCGGGGGAGAAGGTGGCCGCGTAGCGGCCGGATGAGGGGGCTGCGCCGACCGTTGCGATTGCCTCAGCAGTCCACTCCGCCAATCACAAGAACTTGTTCCGTCACACGAGATTCACACTCGCCATGGATATGCCGCGCCGGCTTGGCGTATCGTAGCCCCAGAGCCCGCGAACAGGAGACCGACCATGGCCGGCGACCCGAAAACATCAGCGCAGATCCAGGCCGACAACGAGAACGACGTGGCCGGCGAATATCTCGAGGCGGAAACCGTGCCGGAGGACGCGCAAGCGGCCGCCGACGAGATCCTCGAGGCGCCGGAAGTTCCGGACTCCGAACCGCATGTTCCGGGCATGACGGGCACGGCGCGGATCAAGCCGAAGAAGAAACCCTCGGCGATCTCGGGGCGCAAATTCCGCAAGCGCGACCTGGTGCGCATCGACGATCTGAGGCCCAGCCTCGCCGACCGTATCCGTTCCGACCATCCCGACCTGCCGCGCGGCGCCCGCATCAGCCGCGAGGAGCTCGGCCGCTACCGCATGCGCTACATGGAGGAATTGCTGCAGCAGGAGCACGGCGAATTCTCAGAGCTCGACCGCCAGGTGGTGGAATCGATCGCCAAGCAGGACACGATCTCGGAAAACTCGGAAGAGGAATATGAGGAGCACCGCTCCTTCCCCGACCGCGTTTCCGACACCATGGCCGAGTTCGGCGGCAGCTGGTGGTTCCTGATCTCCTTCGGGGCGGTGCTTCTACTCTGGATCGGCATCAACCTGATCGCCGGCACGACCAACGCCTTCGACCCCTATCCGTTCATCCTGCTCAACCTGATGCTGTCCTGCATCGCCGCCATCCAGGCGCCGGTGATCATGATGAGCCAGAA
>JAFKFE010000469.1 GCA_017308345.1 Alphaproteobacteria bacterium
CCCGGCGAGGCGGCGCAGGCCAAGCGCCGCATATCGGCCGTCACGCTCGGCCATTTGCCGCCGCCGCTGACCGGCGCCGGCCTCGATGAGGCACAGCAGAAGCTGGAACGGCTCGTCGACGAATACGCTCAGGCCGACGGTCTCGACCGCCGCCGCCGCGATCGCCTGGCCAAGCTGATCGTCGAAACGGCGCGGAAAACCGGGCTTGCCTCGGAAGCCGGCGTCGCCAGGACCGACCAACCCGACGAAGCGCTGCGCCGTATCGACGCCTGGCTGTGCGACCTCAAGGATTTCGCCGTCAAGGACGGGCTGCATGTCTATGGCCGCGCGCCGGAAGACGAAGCCGATCCGCTGCGCCGGCAAAGCGCGGCAGCCGAAAAAGCGAACCTGCTCGCCGCCCTCGATGGCCGCCACATCAAGGCCGGTCCCGCCGGCGCCCCCGCGCGCGGCCGTTCCGACGTGCTGCCCACCGGCCGCAACCTCTTCACCTCCGACCCGCGCACCATGCCGACTCCGACCGCCTGCGACCTCGGCCAGGCGGCCGCTGAGGAAGTGATACGCAGCTATATGCAGAGCCATGGCGACTGGCCGCGCTCGCTGGTCATCGACCTCTGGGGCTCCGCCTCGCTGCGCACCGGCGGCGAGGAGATCGCCCAAGGCCTGGCGCTGATGGGCTGCCGGCCGCAATGGGATGCCGCGACCGGCCGCGTCACCGGCATCGAGGTACTGCCGCCGGCGGCGCTCGGCCGCCCGCGCGTCGACGTCACCTGGCGCATTTCCGGCCTGTTCCGCGACATGTTCCCGACCCAGATCGCGCTGATCGATGCCGCCGCCAATGCGGTCGCCAGTCGCGAGGAGGACGACTCCGAGAACCCGCTTGCCGCCGCGACGCGCGCTCAAGGCAAGGTCGGCCCGCGCATTTTCGGCACCTCGCCCGGCACCTATGGCGCCGGCGTCGAGGATTTGCTGGCGCGCGGCGAATGGGGCGCGCGCGAGGAGATCGGCCGCGCCTATCTGGAGGCCACCTCGCATGCCTATGGCGGCGTCGACGGAGAGGCGATCTCGGCGCCCGGCGCCTTCGAGGGCCGCATCGCCGAGGCCGACCTCCTTGTCCATACCGGAGACGATCCGGGCCGCGACATCCTCGAAGGCTCGGCCGATGTCGCCTTCATCGGCGGCTTTTCGGCCGCACTTGCAGCACTCGGCAGGAATGCCGACGTCATCGTGCTCGACACCACTGATCCGAAAAAGCCGAAGCCGCGTTCGGTCGGCGAAGCGGTGTCCCGCGTGGTGCGGGCACGCGCCGTCAATCCGCGCTTCATCGCCGGCCAGATGCGCCACGGCCCGCGCGGCGCCTCGGAATTCGCCGAAACGGTCGACCGCCTGGTCGGCTTCGCCGAGACCACCCATGCCATTTCGGGCGCGCTGATCGAGGCGGTGCATGACGCCTATGTCGGCGATCCGGACGTTCGCGCCTTCCTGCTGCGCGAGAATCCAGCCGCCGCGAAGGTCATCGCCGAGCGCTTCCTGTCGGCGCGGCGTCGCGGCCTCTGGCATCCGCTCAGGAATTCCATCGACGACGATCTCGCGGCCTTGATCGCCGAGGCCGGGACAAACGGGGTGGCGGCATGAACGCCTTTTCACGACGCGGCGCCTGCCCTGCTCTCAGCGTCCCCATGCAGACCGGCGACGGGCTGCTGGTGCGGCTCAATCCGGTCACTGGAGGTCTTTCGCCCAACTTGCTGATCGGACTCGGCGAATCCGCTCTTCGCCATGGCAACGGCATCATGGAAGTGACCGCGCGCGGCAGCCTGCAGATCCGTGGTTTGACGGCCGAAAGCGCGCGGCTGCTGGCGGCAGAGGTCGATGCGCTTGGTATTGCAGTGCGGACCGGCGTGCCGGTGGAGACCGGGCCTCTGGCGGGGATCGACCCTGAGGAGATTGCCGATCCGCGCCCGCTGGCCGAGCGTATCAGGACGGCGATCGAGGAGGTTGGGCTGACAGGAAGACTTGGGCCGAAAGTATCGGTGGTCGTCGACGGCGGCGGACAGCTTACGATGGATGCCGTGGGGGCCGATGTAAGACTCAAGGCGGTGCGGGCCGGCACGAGCGTCCAGTGGAGCGTTTCGATTGCCGGCCACTTGCTTACTGCAAAGCCGCTCGCAACGGTTGATGCTGATGCCGCCCGCGACATTGCCGTGGCAACTCTTCGGATGGTCGCCGGAAAAGGCCGCGAGGTGCATACCCGCGATCTGTCGGAGCGTCAGCTGGCTTCACTCGCAGGTTGGCATTCCTTCGCGCCCCCCTCTGTCCTGCCGGACATCTCCCCCACAAGGGAGGAGATTAGGCCGGCGCCGCCGGTTTCGCCAATCGTCGACGTCGAAGTGTGCCGGTCTGTCTCAGAATGGGTGCC
>JAFKFE010000470.1 GCA_017308345.1 Alphaproteobacteria bacterium
ATCCTGCCACTCCGACCAGATCGAAGCTTCCCGAAAAGCCATATGCCGCAAGGCTTTGCGCGTTTTCCGATGATGGAACAATACCGGAACGTGAGCTTTTCGCCGTTCCCGCGATGTTCACGCGGCCTTCGGATGCAGCCTTTGGTCGACCGTCGCTGAATGGCTCTCGTTGTCGGCGTCGCCCGTCGATCCGTCATCCGCGGGATGTGCGGCCCTTGGCGCTCGGCTTGGTATCATCCAGCCCGCAGGGTCGAGACCGCCAGTAGATCAAAGCGACGGTAACAGAAAGTCACCCTTGGACCCCCTTAGAGCAAGGGAAAGCTTTGGCAGCAGCGCTGCCTTGACGGAGATGTTCAGACCAAAGCCATGGTAGAAGTCCGCAATCTCACCCGGTTCTGGATGTTCGACATGGAATTCGACGAAACTGCACCCTCCGGGCGCGGTCAGGCTTGGGTGCTTGTCGGTGTGCCACTGCATGAAATGCGGCATCGCCTTGCCGTATGAATGTCCGGAGGTCTCAAGAACGCTGGACTTCATTTCCACCCCGTCGGGCCTTACGCGGATCTTTTGCACGATTTCGCAGTCGATCCCGTGCGATCGCATCACTTTCAGTGCGGGCCGCAAGTCTTCGCAGGCGATGGCGAACACATTGAGATCGAATCCCTGCAGCCGGCTCAGGACCTCCCCATACGTCCCCTTCTGATCTTGAGTCGGATCGGGAGCATCAATCGCAAGGTAGATGCCATCTCCCAGGCTTGCCAAGGCATTGCACGTCCCTTGCCCTGAATGGCTGCCGCCAAAAGCAGCTACAGGACCGCCGAGGCGAACGAATTCATCGACGCCTTTCTGGATGGACGAGGTGGCCCAGGCGAAATGATCGAGTTTCAAGCTGCGCTCCGGTGGTTGGCGTTGCGGACACCGCAGGGGCGCCGAAGAGTTGTTGAAAGATCGCGATCGAGCTCAGCGAAGAGAGGCCGGCCCGACGTCAGGGGCCGGACTTCCTTCGTTTGCAGTCGATAAGCGACAGGATGCTGCCGGAACATTCGCCGCCTGAATGCGGCGCTAGCTGCTTGCCGACAGCATCCCGGCGGTCACTTGCTGGGAGAGGTCCATCCTTGCGACCGATCCACGCCGACGCGCATCGTGGTCATGAACGGAAATGCCTTCATGTAGGACTGGTCCCCACCCCATTTCTTGAGCAGCTCGAGCATCTTTCCGTCGTCGCGCATGTCGTTGAGAACCTTGGTCATGGCCTTCTCGAGATCGGGCTCATTCTTGCAGACCAGGTAGGTGTTCACCGCCGGCAACAGATCCTGCAGGCCCGGATTGTCTTTCAACTGGGCATCGGTCGGCGCCTTGATCGGCAGGTTCGTCAGCTTCAGTTCGGGCCGCGTCTTGGCGACATAGATCTGGACCAGCGTGTCGATGATGCCGCCGTCGATGCGCCCGGCGGCGAGATCGTCATAGATGCTCGAAACCTGAGGATAGACCTGGACCTCGACACCGGGGATCTTCTTCAGGGTCGGCACCAGCAGGTACCCTTGCGGTATGCCGATCTTCTTGCCGGACATCGTCTCGATCGAGTCGATGGCAGACCCTTCCCGCTGGATCATGAGAGCGGGCGTGTAGTAGGTCGGATCGGTGAACAGCCCGGTCTTCGCGCGCTGGGTCGTCCAGCCGACAGGCCCGACAACGGCGTCGCTGCGACATGTCTGAGCCGCCGCCAGCGCGCCCGTCCAATCCGAAGACATGACGGACAGTTTGAGGCCGAGCTTCTCGGCGATGTAGGAGATGATGTCCCCGTCCAGTCCATCGACATGCGAGGCGTCGACGAAACCGGTATTTGGCATCGAAGACGAGATCGAGATCGTCAGCGTTCCGTCGGATACGGTTTTAATGGGATCCTGCGCGGCAACCGGGCCGGCCAGGAATGACGAACACAGCGCGGCTGCAATCAATATCCTTCGATTCATTTCAGTTCCCCTGTCAGATTACAGATCAGCGCTGGACACGCTCGAAAAACTCCCGGGTGCGCTGTTGCTCGGGATCGTCGATCACCTGTTGAGGGGTGCCGTCTTCGAGTATCTGGCCGACATCCATGAAAATGACCCGGTCGGCGACTTCCCGGGCAAATGACAATTCATGGGTGGCGATGAGCATCGTCATTCCCCGGTGCGCGAGCGCGCGAAGGACGTTGAGAACGTCGCGCGTCGATTCAGGATCGAGAGCGGAGGTCGGCTCGTCGCAAAGCAGAACTTGGGGACCGACCGCCAGCGCACGCGCAATGGCGGTCCGTTGCTGTTCGCCTCCCGACATCTGCCGCGGGTAAGCGGTCGCCCGATGGCTGAGGCCGACGGTGGCCAGGAGCTCCAGCGCACGATCGAGGGCAGCGTCCCGCTTCGTCCCCCTGGC
>JAFKFE010000471.1 GCA_017308345.1 Alphaproteobacteria bacterium
CCCGCGACCGGCGCCAACAACATCGAAAGCCTCAACGCCTCCGATATCGGCTACGGCATGCTCGACGGGTTGAGGTATGCCCAGAACGATGAAGGCCCGAGCATCGTCGCCTCGACGCGCGGACTGACCGAGCGCTGGCTCAAGTCGAAGTCGGCCGAGACGGAGGCGGATTTCAAACTGCCGACCGACATCGGCGCGGCGCTGAAACTCGACAATTTCTACACCCAGGCGATCGGCAGCGACGCCGCTTTCTCCGGCACGCTCGACTTTCCGCTGAAGAAGCCCGAGGGCGCGGACATGGCGTTTGCGCGGCTTGGCGGCTGGACACAGGATATCGGGCCGATCTACGAGCAGCGTGTCGTCGTGGCGGTCGTCAAGGGCGACCGCGTACTGATCGCCGAGGCCCCCGCCTCGCCCGCCGTGCCGAAGATCGCGCAGTGCGATTCGATCTGGGCGGCCGCCGACGCCGCCGCGCAAAAAGCCCAGCAGGCCGACCAGGGTTCGGACGAGGAGTCGTCGGCCTCCGATCCGGCCAACGCCGCCTGGGAAAAAGGCGATGTCGACTATCGCGCCTGCATGGCCCAGCGCCTGCCCGACGATCCCTCCTTCCCGGCGCTGCTCAAGCAAGCGCAGGATCTTGCCGACGGCATGGCGGGCAAGTAGGCCGCCGGAGCGGTTGCAGGAAAGGGTACGCGGCGGTTTTTCTCAACTCGCGTTGGCGCGCAGGTTCCGTCGCGGGACACGCCGCGGAGCGGGACGTGCCGCCTCCGCGATGATCCCGTTGGCTTGGGGCGCGGCATCCTTGCGCGATCTGGCGTCCGTCACTCGATGCAGCCGCTCGTAAGGCAGCAATTCCCGGATGCGGGCATTGAGCGCTTCGACCTCGGCGTGCAGATCCTCGCATTCCTGCTTCTGGATATCGAGCTGGATCTGCTCGGACGCCTGCTGCAGTGACAGCTGTGAGAGATTGGTGCTGACCACCGACAGGTTCTTCTTGTCGGCTTCGCTCTCTTCCTTGAGGACGGCCAGCCTTTCCTCCGCGATTTGGCGTTCGGTGACGGCATCGCTCAACTGCGCCTTGAGCCTGGTGATCTCGGCCATGGCTTCGCCATTGTCGGTCGAGACCTGATCCAGACGCGACCGCAGTTCCTGGATTTCGGCACGCAAGCCGCGCATTTCCGCCTGGCCGCGCGCCAATTCGGCGGTGCTGTCGCTTTCGGCGATCCGCGCCGCTTCGGCCGTTTCGGCAAGCCTGGCCTGCGTAGCCTCCAGCGTCTTCTGCAGCCGGGTTTCTTCCTTTTCGTGGTTGCCGACTTGGGCCATCAGCTCGGCGATATGGGCGGTTTCGCTGGCGTGGGTTGCCGCGAACTCGTCGAATTTGTGCCGTGCCTCCGCCTCGCGCTTTTGCGCCTGCTCGAGATCGACCGACAGGCCGACCTGCTTTTCGCGCAGCAGCTTGTTCTCGGCGCCGCGTCTGTCGAGCTCCACCGTTTTGGCTGTCAGGGCCTTGACGATCTCGCCGAACTCCGTCTCGCGCCTGGCGCTCTCATTGCCCATCTCGACCAGTTCCAGCCGCACGGCCGCAAGCGCCGTGCGCAACTGCTCGCGGTCCTGGACGAGGCTCGCCTCGCGCTGTTGCCAGGCCTCCGCCGCGCCGTCGCGCTCGCGCTGCCTGCGGGCGGCGTCGAGCAGTTGTTCCGAGAGCGTCTTGTGCTCGGTGGTGAGAGCGAGGTTTGCCAGCTCCAGTTCGTTGGAGCGCAACACGTCGCGATGGAAGACGTTGAGGACTTCACGCGTCATGTGATGGGCGCTGGCGATCTCGGCCAGCTTCGCCTCGATCTCCTGCAAATGGCCCTGGCCATCCCGGAAAAGCCCGGCGACGGCCTCCAAGGCGGCCAGCCGCGTCTGGGTGTGCGGTGTCAGCCGCGATGCCGTCGCGTCGGACGGCTCCTCGGGTGGATTCTCGTCGTGTGCCGCCATATCACGGTCGGCGACGGCATCGTCCTGCGACGGCGCCTTTTCCTCGTCGGCAAGAACGTCCTCGAATGCTTCCGCGAGATCCGATTGTAGTTCCTGGAATTCCTTATCGACGTCCTCGGCCCGCTTGATCAGAGACTTGAAATTCATCACGGCACATCCCTTACGCTCGACGACACACCTTTACGCTCGCCCCCGGGCGTACTTAACGAATTGCTAATCTATCCCTTTACCTTCCGTCGGGGAAGCCTCTGCAAAGGAAACCAAAATTAAGGTTATCGCCGCTCCCAATCTTTTGCGGTTCCTCTGCCAGGTGATCCCCTCCTCCGCTCGTAACGCATGTCAATCTTCTTTCTGGGTATGGACTGAAACCCCGCGCCGCACAGGAGAAAGACAATGAGCTGCTTGTCATCATTCACATGACCGATGCGAA
>JAFKFE010000472.1 GCA_017308345.1 Alphaproteobacteria bacterium
ACGTTCAGGCGGCGGCCGAGATCGGCGATCTTGGTGTTGGAGTCGCGGTCGCGCTGCTCGGAAACGTTGAGCGCGTCTTCCAGCGCGCCGATCTGCTTGCGAAGCGCCGCGATCTGCTGGTTGAGAATCTCGACCTGGCTCAGCGCCTGCTGGCTGATCTGGCGCTGGTTGCTGAGCTCGCCCGACAGGGCGTCGGCGCGCTTGTTGGCCGCGTCGCCGGCGCCGGCGCCCTGCGCCAGCAATTGCTCGAGGCGGCTCTTTTCAGCCTGCGCCGCCGACAGCGATGCCTGCAGGTTGGCGAGCGAATCCTCCTTGTCCTGGCTGTTCGAGCGCTCCAGCGCAAGCAACTGGGTCAGCTCGTTGATCTGCGAGTTGAGGCGGTTCAGAACCGCATCCTTGCCGGAGATCTCACGGCTGAGCAGGAACTGCGCCAGCACGAAGACGGTGAGCAGGAACATGATCGCCAGAAGCAGCGTCGACAAGGCGTCGACGAAGCCCGGCCAGTAGTCGATGCGGCGGTCGGCGCGCCGTCTTGCCAGCGCCACGTCAGTGGACCCCTTGCTGCTTCTTCAGCGCGTCGGCGATCTTTTCCAGCGTGTTGCGCATGGCCTTCTGCTCATCGGACTGGGCCTCGACCCAGTCGCGCATGATCTGCTGCTCGGAGCGCATGTTCTTCACCAGCCCCGAGATACCGTCGGCAAGATTGGCCATGGCGGTGGCGACGCGCGGATTGGAGCCGCCGCCATTCTCCTGCAGGCTGCGCAGCCGCTCCGACAGCAGGCGGATGTCCTCGGAGGACTCGGCCTTCGAGGTGTCGGAGACGACGATGTCCGACGACAGGTCGGTGACCGAGGACAGCCAGTTCTCGAGCTCGGTGTAGAAGCGGGTCTGGGCGCGGCCGGCCTGCAGGTCGAGGAAGCCGAGCACCAGCGAGCCGGAAAGGCCGAACAGCGAGGACGAAAACGCGGTGCCCATGCCGGCGAGCGGCGCCGACAGGCCCTGCTTCAGCGCGTCGAGCACGGCGGCGGCATCGCCGGTGCCCGGATCCAGCGCCTCGATCGTCTCGCGGATCGAGGCGATGGTGTTGAGCAGGCCCCACAAGGTGCCGAGCAGGCCGAGGAACACAAGCAGGCCCACAAGGTAGCGCGGCGATGGAATCGAGCATCGTGCGCATCGAGGAAGTCGAGAACGCCATCGAGGACGAGCGGCCGATCATCGCCTTCATCGGCGCCAGCAGGACCGGCTCGGTGGTCTCGGAGCCGGCGCGGAAGGAATTGACCCAGCGCACCTCGCGGAACAGCCGCCCGACCTGGGCGAAGGCAAGCAGGATGCCGACCGCCAGCACGCCGACGATCAATCCGTTGAGGCCCGGATTGCTGGAGAAGGCGGTCGAGATCTGGCGGGTGAGGATGGCGGCGATGAAGGCGACGATGATTAGGAAGATCACCATGGTGAGCAGGAAGACCTGCGGGCTCGACAGCTTGTGCGGATCATAGACCAGGACGTCCGACCGCCTGCCGAAGGATCTGAGAAAAGCCATCCGTGCCCCGTTTCCGATGCCACCCGCCGCAGAATTGCCGCGACTCTAACCGGAATTGTGACCAAATTGAATGGCGCTTGGCAATATAGCCCGATCGCCCGCGCCGGGAATCAGAACCGGCTGACGACCAGGCAGTCGACCATGGCGGCCAGGTGCAGGCCGGCGCCGGTGACGACAAAGCCGTGCCAGAGGGCATTGTGGAAGCGCAGAGCCTTCCAGGCGAAGAAGATGACGCCGCAGGAATAGACGATGCCGCCGGCGACGAGCAGCGCGACCGAGGGCGTCGGCAGCGTCTTGACCAGCGGGCCAGCCAGCACCACGCCGCTCCAGCCGATGGCGAGGTAGAAGACGATCGCCAGCCGGTCGTAGCGGCCGGGCAGGAACATCTTGATGGCCATGCCGGTCGCTGCCGCGCCCCAGACGACGATGATCATGGGCAGCGCCAGCGGCGTGCTGTTGAGCTGGGCGAGGAAGGGCGTGTAGGTGGCGGCGATCAGCAGATAGATCGCGGCATGATCGAAGCGCCGAAGGATCCATTTCGCCGGCCACGAGACCGGCCACAGATTATAGGCCAGCGAGACCGAGAGCACGGTGAGCAGCGAGACGACATAGAAGACGGCGGCGACATATTCGCCCGGGCCGGAATGGAAGGCCGCGAGCGCAAGGAAGGCGGAGCCGGCCGCGATCGCCAGCACGATGCCGACCGCGTGGACGACACCGTCGGCGATCATTTCGGCGCGCGAGTAGTGCCAGCGCCCCACGAAGGGGATTTCAAGCTGGGTATCTGGCCGCGCGTCGTTCATCGTTGATCCTGCAAGGCCTAATCTGGGCGCTTGCGGACCAGTATTTCAAGCTTCGGTTGCGGTTTTGCGACTAAAGGCGCGCGTCCTTTCGACGCGCGAAGGGCGCCATGGTCGATCAGCGAGCAGCCAATGGCTTCTTCACGGTCTTGAGCAGGGCGCGCTGGATGAGCTCGTTGCCGGCCACGACTTCGCCGCTGTCGAGCATGCCCTGGGCGCCGTCCATGTCGGAGACGTACCCGCCGGCTTCGCGCACCAGGAGGATGCCTGCGGCGATGTCCCAGGACGACAGGCCGGTTTCCCAGAAACCGTCCATGCGCCCGGCCGCGACATAGGCGAGATCGAGCGCGGCGGAGCCCAGGCGGCGCACGCCCGAGACTTCCGCCATGACGTTGCGCAGCTCGATCAGGAAATTGCCGTGCTGGCCACGGCCGAGATGCGGCACGCCGCAGCCGATCACCGCATCGGTCAGCTTGGAGCGCCCGGCAACGCGCAGCCGCCGGTCGTTCATGAAGGCGCCGCCGCCGCGTTCGGCGGTATAGAGCTCGTCCATCGCCGGATTGTAGACGACACCGGCGACGACCTGGCCTTGGCGTTCGAGAGCGATCGACACCGAGAAGAGCGGGATGCCGTGCAGGAAATTGGTGGTGCCGTCGAGCGGGTCGACGATCCAGCGGTGCTGGGCGTCCTCGCCTTCGACGGCGCCGCGTTCCTCCATCAGGAAGGCGTAGCCCGGCCGCGCCTTGGAAAGCTCGGTGAAGACGATCTCTTCGGCCTTGCGGTCGGCCTGGCTGACATAGTCGCCCGGTCCCTTCATCGAGACCTGCAGGTTCTGCACCTCGCCGAAGTCGCGCGACAGCGAGCGGCCGGCCTTCATCGCGGCCTGGACCATGACGTTGAGGAGAGCGGAACGCGCCATTTGTTCTTCCTGGCTTTGTCTTCCTACTGGCCGGCGCTCAGTCCGCGCGGCGCATGTAGGTGATTTCGTTGGTGTCGACGATGATGCGCTCGCCGGCCGAGATGAAGGGCGGCACCAGCACGCGGATGCCGTTCTCCAGCAGCGCCGGCTTGTAGGAAGAGGCGGCCGTCTGGCCTCTTACCACGGGGTCGGCCTCGGTGACGGTCAGCGTCACCTGGTCGGGCAGCGAAATGCCGATCGGCCGCTCCTCGTAGAGCTGCACCGTCACCACGTCCTGCAGGAAGGCGGCGCGCTCGCCGACAAAATCCTTGGCCAGCTCGAGCTGCTCGTAGCTTTCGGTGTCCATGAACACCAGCGCGTCGCCCTGTTCGTAGAGGAAGGAAAAATCCTTCAGGTCGAGCCTTATTTGCTCGACCGTCTCGGCCGAGCGGAAGCGCTCGTTGAGCTTGGTGCCGTTGATCAGGTTCTTGAGCTCAACCTGATTATAGGCGCCGCCCTTGCCCGGCTTGACGGTGTTGGTCTTGACCGCCACCCACAGTCCGCCATCGTGCTCGATGACATAGCCGGGACGGATTTCGTTGCCACTGATCTTGGCCATGATGAACTGATCCGGAATGAGATTTTTCTGGCGCGGGTCGCACCTTGGCGCCCCCAAGACCACAAATTGCACTTAGTAGCAAGGGAGGGGTAGCAAGGGAGGGAGCCCAGGAGGCTCCCATGGCGGCCCGGCTTACGGCAGCCGATTTGCCTTTTGCAGCGCCTGTTTGGTCTGGTCGTCGTCGAGGCCCTGCGAGCCCAGTTGCCGGCTTGGGCGGAGGTGCTCTGCTTCGGGGACAGCGGATCACGGCCGGGCAATGATCATGCACTCCTCTCTCATCGATTCGGGATCAGCGTCGGTGAAGTCTGCGGACTGGCAAACGGATGTTGGTCCCTGTTTGGTGTCGGTCCAATCGGCCCTGATGCCCTTCTCAGGATCCTGCGAGCTCTGATAAGATCCCAGAATGGAAAGATTCGCCTCGACGCCGTAGCACTCGGGATCGACAGGCGATGAAAGTGGGCACATAGGGCGAACGTGCACGACTCGAGCTGCCGTCACGACTATTACGTCGACGTCGCCGGGACCGGTTTCACAGTCCTAGACCGCGTGTATGCCAACGGCGACCTGACGGACGAGGCGCTCGGTGGATCTTGCGGGAACGTGCTGGTCTCGCTCGCTATGCTGCAGCGCCATGTCGCACCGGTCTTGGCGCTTGGCAATGATGAAACCGGCGAGCGTTTAATCGAAGAGTTCATGCTGGCCGGCGCCACCATCCGTTACATTGCGCGGCGCGCAGACCTTCGGTCCCCCATCCTGGCGCAGGAGTTGGACACGGCATCAGGCCGACACGATTTCAGCTTCGTCTGTCCGGAGACGCGTGAGAATTTACCGCGCTATCAGCCGATCAGCGAGAAGGATCTCGCGTTCGCGCTTCCGATGCTGACGCATTGCAGCATTTTCTACGCCGACCGTCTATCAGACAACATCCTTGAAGCGATGAGGGCCGCGGGGGCGGCGGGATCGG
>JAFKFE010000473.1 GCA_017308345.1 Alphaproteobacteria bacterium
AAGACTGCGTGCGGGTCGATGCCTCGTAGAACAGGTTGATCTGGGTGCGGCCGCGCAGCGTCGAGGTCTTCTTTTCCGGCTGGCGCGAGATCGCCACTGCGCGGTCGGCGCGATCGAGCAAAAGCTCGATATCGGCGGGGGAAAGGTCGCGGATGCCCAGAAGATGGCGGTGAGGAAAAAGCGGCAGGGACGAAGCGTCGGTCATCTCAAGGCGCTGCTATAGGGTGCGGTCCGGCCCGCCGCAAGCACCAGCTTTGGATTGCGGGCTTTCTCCCCGGTATTTTCGCCGCGTGGCTTGGGCTATAAGGCGGCAATGGCTTCGGATTCGCGACCGCGGCCTTGAAGATGCAAGAACCCTTCTGCCAGTTGAAGGATTGGGCGTGACCGACGACGTGATCAACCAGCCGCCGCCGCTGACGGGCGGCAATGCATGGCGGGGCGATCCGTTGCTCATTCAGCTCGCCGAGCGTTTTTCCGATCCGGTGCGCAAGGATCTCGACGGGCTTGGTCGGTTCGTGATGACGCAGGAGGCGCAGGAGCTCGCCCGCCTCGCCAACACCGACACGCCGAAATTGCGCACGCATGACCGCCAGGGCCGGCGCCTCGACCTGGTCGAATACCATCCGGCCTATCACGCCCTGATGCGCCGCTCGGTGGCCGGCGGCCTGCATTCTTCCGTATGGGAGAACGGCGATGCCGAGATCGGCCGCCGCCACCAGGTGAGGGCGGCGCGCTTTTATCTGACCGCGGAACTCGAGACCGGGCATCTTTGCCCCATCACCATGACCAGCGCCTCGCTGGCGGCCTTGATGGCAAGCCCGAAGCTTTTCCGCGAATGGGCGCCCCGCGTGACCACGCGCAAATACGACCAGACGCAGAAGCCGCCGGTGCAGAAGACCGGGCTGACGCTCGGCATGGGCATGACCGAGAAGCAGGGCGGCACCGATGTGCGCGCCAACACCACACGGGCCGAACGCACCGGCAGCGGCTTTTACCGGCTGACCGGCCACAAATGGTTCATGTCGGCGCCGATGTCGGATGCTTTCCTGGTGCTCGGCCAGGCGCCGGAGGGACTGTCCTGCTTTCTTGTCCCGCGCATCCTGGGCGACGGCTCCGGCAACGGCTTCCGCTTCCAGCGGCTGAAGGACAAGCTCGGCAATCGCTCGAACGCCTCGTCGGAAGTGGAGTTCACCAATGCGATCGGCGAGATGGTCGGCGAGCCGGGCGCCGGCGTGAAGACGATCATGGACATGGTGACGCTGACCAGGCTCGACTGCGCGGTGGCGTCATCGGCGATCATGCGGGCGGGACTAGCCGAGGCCGTCCACCACACGCGCCATCGCCAGGTGTTCGGCTCGAACCTGATCGATCAGCCGCTGATGCAGCGGGTTCTGGCCGACATGGCGCTCGACGTCGCCGCGGCCACGGCGCTGTCGTTCCGGCTGGCGCGCTCCTTCGACGAGGCGGCAAGCGATCGCGGCGAAGCGGCCTTTGCCCGCGCCATGACGCCTGTCGTCAAATACTGGGTCTGCAAGATCGCGCCGCAGCTGCTCTACGAGGCGATGGAATGCCTTGGCGGCAACGGCTATGTCGAGGAAGCGCCGCTTGCCCGCTACTACCGCGAGGCGCCGGTCAACGCGATCTGGGAAGGTTCGGGCAATGTCATGGCGCTCGACGTGCTGCGCGTGCTCGGCCGCGCGCCAGGCCTGTTCGAGGAGGTTCTGGCCGGCATCGACCGTGACCTTGGCACCGGCGGGCGCGGCACCATCGGCGTGCTCAGGGCGGCCATGCAGGTGGCGGCGACCGACGAGGGCTCGGCGCGCCTGCTCACCGAGCAGCTCGCCCTGTCGGCCGCCGCGGCGGAGCTGCGCAGGCTGGGGGCGGGGCGGATCGCCGATGCCTTCGTCGAGACACGGCTCGGCGGCCAGTGGCGGACAACCTACGGCATGCTCGATTCGCGTCACGATGCGAGAATGATCATCGAAACGCTCTATCCGCCGGTGACCTGATCCGACTCTAGCTCTTGGCTGGAGCATGATCCTGAAAACTGGTTCCCGCTTTTCGGGATCATGCTCGAGAGGCCAGATTGCCGGCCTGTGGATGGCCGTTAACCTTAACAAATGGTTTCCATTGCGGCAGGGCTTCGCAAAGCTCAATCTCTGCCTGCTGGAGCAGGGAAGGGTTAACCATAACCTCCGGGCTCCGCCAGGCGGGAAGCGCATGCGGCACGTGTTGAGTTCAGTTCTGGCCTTGCATTGGGCGGTGGTCTTCGCCCTGCTTGCCTATATCTGCATGGACGGCAGCCGCGGCATCGCGACCGCGCTTGGCGGGCTTGGGCTCGGAATCCAGGGCAGCCGGTTTCCGCAGCTTGAAAATGTTGCCGTGGTCGCGCCGCTTTCGAT
>JAFKFE010000474.1 GCA_017308345.1 Alphaproteobacteria bacterium
GACCCAGCAGAACGCGGATCTTGCGGCGGGGCGGCTCGACGCAGCCTTCGGCGATTCTCCGACCTGGGTGGACTTCCTGAGTTCGCCTGACGGAGCCAATTTCGCTCGCATCGACGTGAAGGTCACCGGGGCGGACGATCACGAAACTCTGGGTTACGGCATGGGTGTCGGCTTGCGCAAAGGCAACACTGAACTCAAGGCGAAGCTGGACGCGGCACTTTGCAACATGATCAACAACGGCGCGGTGAAGAAGACTTCGGAAAACTGGTTCAAGGACGACTACACCATCGCATGCAAGAAATGATCGTCCCAATGGAAATGGATCGTCGCGGCTCTGCCGCGACGATCTGATGAGATCTATACATGTTGCAGGATATCTGGGTGCTGTTGGTAGAGAAGGGCTGGGCCCTGGCCCTGCTGCGTGGTGCTGGAATTACAATTTTGATCGGCTTTCTCGGCTTGGTCATCGGGCTGGCGGCGGCAATTCCGCTTGCCATCCTTCGTTGGCGCAGGCTTCGCGTTCTGTCTCAGCTTGTCGATGCCTACAGCATCGTCATTCGCGGGGTTCCCGGGCTTCTGGTCATCTACCTGCTTTTTTTCGGGTCGTTGGACTGGGTCCGCAAGATCGCGGCGGCATTCGGTTATGCGGACAGCGCCGAAAATGCCTTTCCATTCATCGTCGGCATCATCGCGATCGCCGCCATCTCGTGCGCGTACTCGATCGAAGTCATAAGGGGTGCGCTGCAGGCTGTCCCTGTCGGCATGCTGGAGGCGGCCCGATCGCTTTCGCTGTCGCCCCGAGTGACCTTCTTTCGGGTGACGTTGCCGCTTGCCTTCAGGCTGGCTCTGGGCGGGATCAACAACGTCTGGCAGATGACGATCAAGGACACTTCGCTCGTTTCCGTCGTGGGCATGCAGGAACTGATGCGGGCTGCGGCGATTGCCGCGGGCATCACACGTTCGCCGCTTCTGTTTTATTGCCTGGCGGCGGTCCTGTTTTATGCCATGACCGCCGTGAGCCAGACCCTGTTCAGCAGCGCGGAAAAATACCTCAATCGCGGTTTCCGCCGGAGCTGACATGGATTTCAGCATCGTCACATACGCGATTCCGTTTCTGCTCGTCGGCGCGAAGACGACCCTGCTTATTGCCGCGTTCGGAGTTGGCGCCGGCCTACCGTTCGGCATTCTGCTGGCCACAGCCAGAACATCCCGACACGGACTTCTCCGCCGCAGCACCGATTTCTACTGCTCGGTCTTCAGAGGCACCCCGATGTTGGTGCAGATATTCGTGATCTACTATGGCCTCGCACAGATTGATTTTATTCGCCACAACGCGATCCTATGGTGGATAATAGGCGACAGCCTTCATGCCGCCGTCATCGCCGTCATTCTCAATACCGGCGCCTATACGGCGGAAATTTTCCGCACGGCCCTGCTGTCGCTCCCACGCGGGCTGATCGAGGCGGCGGAGGCCTGCGGCATGTCCCCGTGGGTAATCTTCCGGCGGATCAAGTTCCCCTTGGCCTTGCGGCAGGCGCTGCCGTCCTACAGCACCGAGGTAGCCGTCATCGTCAAGGAATCGAGCCTTGCTTCCACCATCACCGTGCTTGAGATCACCGGCTATGCCAAACGGCTGATGAGCGAAACGTTCGCCATCATGGAGATCTTCGTCATCACCGCGGCATTCTATCTCGTCATCAACGTCGTCTGTCTAACGGCTCTGAATGCCCTCGAAAGGCGACTGTCCTTCGATCGGCGCACAGCGCGCTGAGAGGTACTTCCATGTCCAAACTGACTTTTTTCGATCACCTTCCCGAACCGAGAAAGGGAGAGCCTTTGCCGGATCGGCGAGTGGAAGGCGATCCGCGCTTTCTGACCTGGGACATCGCCAAGACGGCTGATGGCCAGGTACAGGCGCGTGTTTGGGAAGCCACTCCCGGTGCCTATCGCTCGATCAAGGGCACCACCTTCGAATTCTGCTACATAATTTCTGGAGTCTCGGAACTCGTCGAGGATGGGTTGGAACCACGCCGAGTCGTCGCGGGTGATGCGTTCGTCATGCATCCGGGATTCACGGGAATATGGCGGGTGATCGAAACGACGCGAAAGCTTTGGGTCTCTCGCGATTGATCCGCAAGCCCTTTCCCGTTCCAGGTTGATCGATCCAATGACGCATAGCACAGACAACGCTACCGCACGCCCCTTCAAATCCACGCCGTATTGGTGGGAGGATTGCGCCTTTGCCCCCCTCCCCGTGCTACCGGTGGCCACACGATGCGACGTCGCCATTGTCGGCGGCGGCTACGCGGGCTTGTCCGCAGCCAACGAGCTTGCAAGGGCCGGGCTCGGCGTTCAGCTGTTCGATCGGCAGCCGATCGGCCAGGCCGCGTCCAGTCGC
>JAFKFE010000475.1 GCA_017308345.1 Alphaproteobacteria bacterium
GCCGGCACGCCGCCCTTCACCGTTCTGTGCTGCGACAACCTGCCGGCCAACGGCGCGACCCTGCACCGCCTGCTTGTCGAGTTCGCCAAGCTGCGCGACGCCCATGGTGGCGCCGGTGATCAAGCATTGGCCGGCCATGTTGCCGGTGAAGTGGCCTTCCCCTCAAGCATGGTCGACCGCATCGTGCCGGCAACCACGGATGCCGACCGGGCGCGTGTTGCTCAACAGCTCGGCGTCGAGGATGCCTGGCCGGTGATGACCGAGCCGTTCCGGCAATGGGTGATCGAGGATCGTTTTCCCGGCGGGCGGCCGGCCTGGGAGAAATTCGGCGTCACAATGGTCGAGGATGTCGGCCCCTTCGAGGACATGAAGCTCAGGCTGCTCAACGGCGCGCATTCCGGCATCGCCTATCTCGGTCTGCTCAGCGGCCACGCCACCGTCGATCGTGCCTTTGCCGACCCGTCGATCCGGCACTTCGTGGACCGGCTCTGGGCCGAGGCCATTCCGACGCTGCCGCGGGATGCCGGGCTCGACACGATCCCCTACACGGCCGAGCTCGCCCAACGCTTTTCCAACACAGCACTCGCCCACCGCACCGCGCAGATCGCCAATGACGGCAGCCAGAAACTGCCGCAGCGCATCGTTGCTTCCGCCCTCGCCAGGCTGGAGGCCGGCCTGCCGCCAGAACATTTGTCGCTGGTTATCGCCGCCTGGATCGCCGCCTGTGCTGCGCGCGGCAAGACTTTGCCTGAGAGCCATTTCACCGACCCTCTCGATGCCGCCCTCAAAGACCTGTTCGGCCGCAGCCTGCCGACGGCTCAGATGACGGCGGCCGTGTTCGACCTCGCCGGCTTTGCCACGGGTCATCCGCAGCAACAGAAGTTGATCGAGCTTGCCGCGACCCACCTCGCCCATTTCGACCAGGGCGGCCGCGCTCTCGCCTTTGCGGCCCTGGGCATCGGCGACAGCAACAGAACGGCCGAATAGAGCATTTTTTCAGGAGAAATATGACACGGCTTTCCACCCGGCATTGCGCCCGGGCAAGAAGATAAAGCGTCTCGCGGAAACCGGGGGACGCTCGTTACAAGCAGGACTTATCCATCAAGCGAAAAGCGGAGCAAACAAAAAAGGCGGGGCAAGCCCCACCTTTCCCAATCGCTCTCGGATGCCGCAAATCAGGCCGGGATAATCGCGCCTTCCAGCGTGGTGAGCTGGCTGAGAAACTGCTCGGCCCTGCTGCGCGCCTCGTCGTCCTTGGTATCGGCGACATCTTCCCTGGCTTCCTGGATGCGACGGGCGATATCGGCGCGGTCGATGTCGTTTACATGCGTTGCCGACTCGGCAAGCAGCGTGCAGCCGGACGGCAGGATATCGGCGAAACCGCCGAACACGACATAGCGGTCTTCCTTGCCGGACGCGGCCTTCACCGTGACGACGCCAGGCTTGATGGTGGTCATGACCGGCGCGTGCTGCGCCATCACCGTCATCTCACCTTCGGCGCCCGGGATGACGACGGACTCGACCTGCTCGGAAACGAGCAGCCGCTCCGGCGAGACCAGTTCGAACTTGAAAGCTTCAGCCATGCCAATTTAGCGAGTAGGGAATAGTGAGTAGTCAGTAGTGACGGGAAGCGACCCAAGTCACATCTGCTATTCTCTAGTCACTACTCCCTACTCCCTATTCGCTTTGATTATGCCGCTTCAGCCGCAAGGCGCTGCGCCTTCTCGACCGCCTCGTCGATGCCGCCGACCATGTAGAAGGCGGCTTCCGGCAGGTGGTCGTAGTCGCCGGCGCAAAGGCCCTTGAAGCCCTTGATGGTGTCGGCGAGGTCGACCAGCTTGCCCGGCGAGCCGGTGAACACTTCGGCGACGAAGAACGGCTGCGACAGGAAGCGCTCGATCTTGCGGGCGCGGGCCACCGTCTGCTTGTCCTCTTCGGAGAGCTCGTCCATGCCCAGGATGGCGATGATGTCCTGCAGCGACTTGTAGCGCTGCAGGATCGACTGCACTTGGCGGGCGACCTGATAGTGCTCCTCGCCGACGACCATCGGGTCGAGCATGCGCGAGGTCGAGTCCAGCGGATCGACGGCCGGATAGATGCCCTTTTCCGAGATCGCGCGGTTGAGCACGGTTGTCGCGTCAAGGTGGGCGAAGGAAGTCGCCGGCGCCGGGTCGGTCAAGTCGTCGGCCGGAACGTAGATGGCCTGCACCGAGGTGATCGAGCCCTTGGTCGTCGTCGTGATGCGCTCCTGCAGCGCGCCCATATCGGTGGCCAGCGTCGGCTGGTAACCCACGGCGGAAGGAATACGGCCGAGCAGCGCCGACACTTCCGAGCCCGCCTGGGTGAAGCGGAAGATGTTGTCGACGAAGAACAGCACGTCCTGGCCCTGATCGCGGAA
>JAFKFE010000476.1 GCA_017308345.1 Alphaproteobacteria bacterium
GTCGGCGTTGCGGTCATGATCTGCTCCCCATCGTCTCAGGCATCGTCATTGAGGCCGCTTGCCCGGTTCAGGAGCCAGTCGACCACGAAGTTGACCGCAATGGCCAGAAACGCGATGGCTGCAGCCGGAATGAGAGGAGTGATATCGCCCATGTTGATAAGCGCGGCATTGTCGCGGACCATCGATCCCCATTCCGCCGTCGGCGGCTGGATGCCGACGCCGAGGAACGACAGGGCCGCGATGTTGAGAAAGATGAAGCAGAACCTCATGCCGAGTTCCGACAGGATCAACGGCAGGATGTTGGGAAAGACCTCATTGACCGCGATCCACAGCAGGCTCTCCCCGCGCACCTTGGCGTGCTCGACGAAATCCAGGCTCGCGACGTTCAGCGCCGCCGCCCGCGCGATGCGGTAGAAGCGCGTCGAGGTCAGAACCGCGATGATCAGGATGAGGTTCGACACCGAGGAGCCGAAGATCGAGAGGATCATCAGCGTGAAGATCAGGTCCGGGACCGACATCAGCGCGTCGACGAGGCGCGAGATCACCTGATCGACGATCCCTCCGACCAGCGCGGCGAAGACGCCCAGCAGGCAGCCGATGACGAAGGATATGGCCGTGGTGACCAGCGCGATCGAAATCGAGTTGCGGGCCCCGAAGATCAGGCGCGACAGGAAATCGCGGCCGAGCTGATCGGTTCCCAGCAGGTGGCTGGCGCTCCACGGCTCGAAGGGAACGCGCGAGACGACCTCGACTTCGCCGTAAGGCGCCAGCAACGGGGCGAAAAGGGCGACGAGGGCATAGATGGCGACGACCGCCATGCCGAACTTCGCGCTCGCCGGCGCGGAACCGACAAGTTTCAGCGCGCCCATGAACCGGTTGGGGGCGGCGGATCGGACTTCAAGGCCTTGCTGCATGGTTTTCTCCCTCAACGCGGATGCAGCAGGCGCGGATTGCTGACGATGGAGATGATGTCTGCGATCAGGTTGAAGCCGATATAGGCCGCGGCGAAGATCAGCGCGCAGGCCTGGATGACCGGAACATCGCGATTGCGCACCGCATCGATCATCGCCTGGCCGACGCCGGGGTAGACGAACACGACCTCGATCACGACGACGCCCGAGATGAGATAGGCAAGGTTCAGCGCGACCACGCTGGCAATGGGGCCGATCGCGTTGGGCAGCGCCTGGCGCACGACGACGCGTTTTTCCGGCTCGCCCTTGAGGCGTGCCATCTCGACATAGGGGCTGGCCATGACCGACAGGATCGCCGCGCGCGTGTTGCGCACCATATGCGCCAGGATGACCAGCAGGAGGGTGAGGATCGGCAGCACCATGCGATAGAGCTGCTCGCCCAGCCCCATGCCGTTGCGGATGCCGGCCATCGAGGGGAACAGCTGCAGCTTCACGGCCAGGACCATCATGACGACATAGGCCACGAAGAACTCTGGGATCGAGATCGAGGCCAGCGTCGAGGTCGACAGGAACTTGTCGATGAACCGCCCCCGGTAGCGGGCGCAGACGATGCCCAGCGCGACCGACAGCGGCACGGCGATTGCCGCGGTGATCGCGGCCAGGACGAGGGTGTTCTTCAGGCGCGGCCCGATCAGCATCATCACCGGCCGTCCGGAGAACGAAAGCCCCATGTCTCCGGTCGCCGCCGCCCCCAGCCATGCGAGATAACGCAGAAACCATGGGCGGTTCAGCCCGAGCTTTGCCTCCATCGCCGCGATGGCCGCCGGCGTGGCGTTCTGGCCGAGGATGGCGGAGGCATAGCTGCCGGGCAGGAAGCTGACGGCGGAGAAGATGATCAAGGAGACGATCAGCAGGCTGAGCAGTCCCAAGCCGATCCGGCTCGCCGCCATGGACAGGATCGGGTGGGATTTCTTCGTCATGCGTCGCGCTCTCCGCTCGTTCGCTCGCTTGCGTGATGTCTCTCCGCTGCCGGCGCGCGCATGATCATGCGTCCGTCCGCCACCAGCGCTCGGCCCCGCGATGATTGTCGGCGGGCAGGATGCCGCCCAGCGTCGCATGACCGATATCCGTCGTCATGGCCAGGCGCCATGAAACGAAAGCCACGGTGATCAACCCGCCCTCGTCATGCAGCATCTGTTGGGCATCGGCATAGGCCTTGGCGCGCTTTGCCTGATCCATCTCGGCGCGCGCCGATTTGACGAGCGCATCGAAGGCGGGCTTCTTGAAGCCGGTGTTGTTCCACGGCGCGTCCGATGTGTAGGACGTGGCGAACAGCCAGTCGAGCGTGACGCGGCCGTACCAGTCGGAAGCGTTGAAGGGTTTCTTCAGCCAGACATTGTCCCAATAGCCGTCGTCGGCGTCCTGAACGATGTTTACGGTGATCCGTGCCTTGGCCGCATGCTCCTTGAACAGAA
>JAFKFE010000477.1 GCA_017308345.1 Alphaproteobacteria bacterium
GAGGTTGCGGTTCACCTCGTGTTGTTCGACCTCGAGGTCGGAAATGGCGGTGAGCAGCTTCGGGTCCCAGTTCACAAGGCGCTTATCCTTGTAGATGAGCCCTTCCTTGTAGAGGGTGACGAAGACTTCCAGCACGGCCTTGGACAGGCCTTCGTCCATGGTGAAGCGTTCGCGCGACCAGTCGGCGGAAGCGCCCAGCCGCTTCAGCTGGTTGAAGATCGCGCCGCCGGACTCGGCCTTCCACTCCCAGACTTTCTCGATGAACTCTTCGCGCGTGAGATCGCGGCGATGGATCTGCTTTTCCATGAGCTGGCGCTCGACCACCATCTGCGTGGCGATGCCGGCATGATCCATGCCGGGCTGCCAGAGCACGTTCTTGCCGCGCATGCGCTCGAAGCGCACGAGAATGTCCTGCAGCGTGTTGTTGAGCGCGTGCCCCATATGCAGCGAACCGGTCACGTTCGGCGGCGGGATGACGATGGTGAAGGCTTCCGCCCCCTCCTCCGCGCCGGCGCCAGCCCGGAAGGCGTCGGCCTCTTCCCAGATTTTGGCGATCTTCGGCTCGACGGTTTTGGCGTCGTAGGTCTTTTCAAGCATGGAGGAAGTCCGAACTGTCGGGAACAAGCGTCCGGTGTAAATCGGAAGGCCTTGGCCGAGTCAACCGCGAGAGCAGCGATCGCTTCCACAGATAGGGCTGTCCGCGACCAGCGGCAATGCCGACCGAGCGGCGGCGGCGCTGCCCCGAGGCACATGCGATCTTTCCGATTCGCCCCTTGCGCTTGAGGGCTCTGTGCGGCGCATCAGCCTGCGTGTTGCGGCAACCTACTGCGCCCCGCGCGCCACGCGCTCGATCTCCTCGCGCACCAGCCTTTCGACCAGCGTCGGCAGATTGTTGTCGAGCCAGTCCTGCAGCATCGGCCGCAGCATTTCCTCGGCCATTTCATCGAAGCTCTTCCTGCCGCGGCTGGCAAAAGCGTCGGAAAGCTCGCCGAAGGCCGCGGCGACCTGCCTGCCCGTATGCTCGGAAAGTATCGCCGGACGGGACGGCTGAGCCTCGGGCGCGAATGCCTGGGGGGCGTCGGCATGGATGAAAGCTCCGACCGTCGGCTCTTCTTTTTCGACCTCGGCTTGTGGCGCGGTTTCCGAACCCCGGATAGCCGGCTTCGCGGTAACCGTGGCGCCGCCCACCGCGGCGATTTCCCGCCGCCAATCGGCGACGATGGTATCAGCGGTCTGCGGCGCATTTGCCGCGGCAGGCCTGCTCGCGGCCGTCGCGCCCGGCTCGGAGACGCTCCTGGCGCCGACCTCCGCCAGGGTCATCGGCGCAGGCGCTTCCCTCACCGGCTCGGGACGAGCCTCAACGCGAGCGAGCGCCGGATCGGCCGCGGCAAGCTGGGCCTGGACTTCAGCCAGAGTGACCGGCTTGCGGGGGCCGGCATCGGCATGCAGCTCGGACCGGAAGACGTCGACCTCGACATTTGGCGCGGCAGCGGGGGGCACGTTACCCGGGACCGGCTCCAGGTCCTGGCGCAGATCGCCCGCTTCGGCCGGCTGCTTGCGCCCGGTATCGCTGTCCTCGATGATCCTCCGGATGGAAGCCAGTATCTCTTCCATGGAAGGTTCGCGCTGCGCGCTGCTTGCCGTCGCCATCGTCACATCCGCCGCCCCAGTGACCTACCCAAGAACTCGACCTACCTAAGAACTCGACCTACCCAAGAACTTGACCCATCATGGAATTCCGTTCCTGCCCGGGCCGGAATTCGAATCAATGGCGACAGCGTAACCGACCGATCGTCATCCGAGAATCCCCAATCTGGGGACATGTTGGATTTCAACAGATTAGAGCGATTCCAGGGAGCGAAACGATGACCCGCTTCAGGCCGCAGCATCGGTAAAGACGAACGCCGCGCGTCCGGTGGACACGCGGCGTTCGCCGGAAGCGTCGTATCCGGAATCAGCGCCCGTCGGGCGTGCGAAGTCCAATCCACTTGTCCTTGACGGCGTTGTAATGCTCTTCCGGCCTGTACTTGGTGACCGGCAGGCCCAGGCGATCGACCGACAGGCGGCCCATGGCCGACAGGATGGCGTAGCTCGCCACCACCACGTCGCGCTCGGAGCTCGCCTGATTGATCTTGGCGGTGATGACCGCGTTCTGCGCGTTCAACACGTCAAGCGTGGTGCGCTGGCCGACATTGCGCTCCTCGATGACGCCGTTGAGCGCCAGTTGGGCGGCATCGATCACCTGCCTGTTGGCGTCGACGCTCTCGCGCGCGGCGACATATTGCGGCCAGGCCGAAACCACGGCCTGGCGCACCTGATCGCGGCTGACATCGACCTGGATGCGGGCCTCGCCGAGCGATTCCTTGTTCTGCCGCACAATCGCCG
>JAFKFE010000478.1 GCA_017308345.1 Alphaproteobacteria bacterium
GAACGCCGCATCGCCATCGGCGAGGCCGAGCTGCTGGCGGATCGCCTCGGTGCGCTCCTCGCCGATATTCTTGGCGATCGGGCCAGCGCCTTCGAGCTTGTCGCCTTCCTTGCGCCAGAAGATGTAGCCCAGTCCTGGCTGGCCCTCGCCCTGCGCCCAGGAGTTCATGCGGTCGCAGAAGGCGCGGCTGCCGCCGGTCTTGGCCGGAATCGCCCAGACCTCGGCCTTCGTGTCATTGGCAAGGATGTTGGCGAAGACCTTGAAGCCGGAACCGCGGAAATGGTCCGACACCGACTGCATCACAATCGGGTTGCGCAGGTCCGGCTTGTCGGAGCCGTATGTGCGCATGGCCTCGTCGTAAGGGATGCGGCGGAATTTCTGGGTCACGGGCTTGCCGTTGGCGAAGGTCTCGAAGACTGCGCGCAGGACCGGCTCCATCGTGCTGAGCACGTCGTCCTGCTCCACGAAGCTCATTTCGAGATCGAGCTGGTAGAATTCGCCGGGCAGACGGTCGGCGCGCGGATCCTCGTCGCGGAAGCAGGGCGCAATCTGGAAATAGCGGTCGAAGCCGGACACCATGATCAGCTGCTTGTACTGCTGCGGCGCCTGCGGCAGCGCGTAGAAGGTGCCGGGATGGATGCGCGACGGCACCAGGAAGTCGCGCGCGCCTTCCGGCGAGGATGCCGTCAGGATCGGCGTCGAGAATTCGGTAAAGCCGACCTCGCCCATGCGTTTGCGCATCTCGGCGATGATCTTGGTGCGCGCCACGATGTTCTTGTGCAGCGTCTCGCGGCGCAGGTCGAGGAAGCGGTATTTCAGACGGATGTCTTCCGGATAATCCGGCTCGCCGAAGACCGGCAGCGGCAGTTCCTTGGCGGCCGACAGCACTTCGATCTCGCGCGCGAAAATCTCGATCTCGCCCGTCGGCAGGTTGGCGTTCACCGTCTCCGGCAGACGCGCCTTGACCTCGCCGTCGACGCGGATCACCCATTCGCCGCGCACGGTCTCGGCCACCTTGAAGGCCGGCGAATCCGGATCGGCGACGATCTGGGTCAGGCCGTAATGGTCGCGCAGGTCGATGAAGAGCAGCCCGCCATGATCGCGCACGCGATGCACCCAGCCCGACAGGCGGACGGAATTGCCGACGTCGCTCTTTCTCAACTGGGCACAGGTGTGGCTGCGGTAACGATGCGTGGTCATGGCTAAAGTCCGGAAATCGCGGGCACCGGCCCGGCTTGAAAATTGGCGCGAAAAGCGCATGAGAGGCAGGCTTTGTCAAGGCGATCGGTCACACAGGCGCGCCGCTTCGGCCGCTCAGGCAAAGTGGATTTGCGCGCCCCGGCTTTGGGAATCGGCGAGCGCCGCGGGACGCGCGCGCCTTTCCGTGACCAGATGGCGATCGCATCCGCCACGCGACCCTGGCCGCGACGGCCGGCGAGGCCCGGACCGCCCTTTCCAGCCTTCGGGTATCGCCATCGCGCGAAAAGTTGCGGTGCGTGATGACGTTGCGGCGCTTGACGAAAGCGCGCGCGGCTGAAATTGAAAGAGGCCTAATATTTGTGCCAAAAGCGATTTGATGCACGTCATCACCACACAGGAAGAACTCGAGAGCGTTGTCGCGGCGTTCGAAAAGTCGGAATTCGTTACCGTCGATACCGAATTCATCCGCGAGACGACCTTCTGGCCGATCCTCTGCCTGATCCAGATTGCCGCGCCTGGGATCGAGGCGCTTATCGATCCGTTGTCGCCCGGCATCGACCTGAAGCCGTTTTTCCGGCTGATGGCCAACGAAGCGGTGCTGAAGGTCTTCCACGCGGCGCGCCAGGACATTGAAATCATCGTCCATCTCGGCAACCTGGTGCCGCACCCGGTGTTCGACACGCAGGTGGCGGCGATGGTCTGCGGCTTTGGCGACAGCGTTTCCTACGACCAGCTCGTCCAGAAGGTCACGGGAGCGCGGCTGGACAAGTCCTCGCGCTTCACCGACTGGCGGCATCGGCCGCTCTCCGACAAGCAGCTCGAATACGCGCTTGCCGACGTCACCCACCTGATCGAGGTCTACAAGCATCTCAGCGCCGAGCTGAAGCGCGAGGATCGCGCCCATTGGCTCAACGAGGAAATGGACATCCTCACCTCGCGCGAGACTTACGATCCACATCCCGAGGATGCCTGGAAGCGGCTGAAGATGCGGCTGCGCAAGCCGCAGGAGCTGGCGATCGTGCAGGCGGTGGCCGCATGGCGCGAGCGCGAGGCGCGCGAGCGCGACGTGCCGCGCGGGCGCGTGCTCAAGGACGATGCGATCTACGAGATCGCGCAGCAGGCGCCCCGCGACGCGGCCGCGCTCGGCAAGCTGCGCACCACGCCGAAGGGCTGGGAGCGCTCCGC
>JAFKFE010000479.1 GCA_017308345.1 Alphaproteobacteria bacterium
GATGCCTTCGGTCAGCGAGAAGCCGAGCGCGAAATCCTCGAAATCGGCGGGGCTGGCCATCATCACCGCATGCGTGGTGCCGGCAAAGGAGAACGCCACAGGCGTCTCCTCCGGCACCATGCGGTTCGCGGCCGCGGTGCCGCCGGCGCGATGCGCGAGCCGCGTTATTTGCGTCGTCGCTTTGCGGCGCGCGGCCAAGAACTACTCCGCCGCCTGCAGCGGAGCGATGCGCCGGCTCTGCTTGGCCTGCTCGTTATAGTCCTTCTGCCAGTCGGTCGGGCCGTTGGACGGCGCCACCTGAACGGCGGTGACCTTGTATTCCGGACAATTGGTCGCCCAGTCCGAGAAGTCTGTCGTGATCACGTTGGCCTGCGTGTCCGGGTGGTGGAACGTCGTGTAGACGACACCCGGCGAGACGCGGTCGGTGATCAGCGCGCGCAGCGTGGTTTCGCCCGAACGGCTCGCCAGCCGCACCCAGTCGCCTTCGCGCACGCCGCGGACTTCGGCGTCATGCGGGTGGATCTCCAGCCGGTCCTCGGCATGCCAGGCAACATTTTCGGTGCGCCTTGTCTGCGCGCCGACATTGTATTGCGACAGGATCCGGCCGGTGGTGAGCAGCAGCGGATAGCGCGGGCCCGTGCGCTCGTCCGTCGCCACATATTCGGTGCGGATGAACTTGCCCTTGCCGCGCACGAAGCCGTCGACATGCATGATCGGCGTGCCGAGCGGCGCCTTCTCGTTGCAGGGCCACTGCACCGAGCCGACGCGGTCTAGCAGCTCGAACGAGACGCCGGCAAAGCTCGGCGTGGTCTTGGCGATCTCGTCCATGATCTGCGACGGGTGGGTATAATTCCAGTCCAGCCCGATGGCGCGGGCGAGCTCCTGCGTCGCCTCCCAGTCGGCATAGCGCGCCTTCGGCTCCAGCACCTTGCGCACCATGTTGATGCGGCGCTCGGCGTTGGTGAAGGTGCCGTCCTTCTCGAGGAAGGTCGAGCCCGGCAGGAAGACATGCGCGTAGTTGGCCGTCTCGTTGAGGAAGAGGTCGTGCACGACCACGCATTCCATCGCTTCGAGGCCGGCGGCCACATGGCTGGTGTTGGGGTCGGACTGCAATATGTCCTCGCCCTGGATGTAGATGCCCTTGAAACTGCCGTCGACAGCGGCATCGAGCATGTTGGGGATGCGCAGGCCCGGCTCCGGATCGAGCTTCACGCCCCACAGGCTCTCATAGATGTCGCGCACGGCCTCGCCCGAGATATGGCGGTAGCCCGGCAACTCGTGCGGGAAGGAGCCCATGTCGCAGGAGCCCTGAACGTTGTTCTGGCCGCGCAACGGGTTCACGCCGACGCCGGGACGGCCGATATTGCCGGTGGCCATGGCGAGATTGGCGATCGCCATCACCGTGGTCGAGCCCTGGCTGTGCTCGGTCACGCCGAGCCCGTAATAGATCGCGCCGTTGCCGCCTTTGGCGTAGAGGCGCGCGGCGCCCCGGATCAGTTCCGGATCGACGCCGGACAGCTTGGCGACGGTTTCGGGGCTGTTTTCCGGCAGGGCGACGAAGGACGCCCAGTCCTGGAACTCGGCCCAGTCGCAGCGCTCGCGGATGAAGGCCTCGTTGAACAGGCCCTCGGTGACGATGACATGCGCCAGCGCCGTCAGCACCGCCACATTGGTGCCGGGCTTCAGCGGCAGGTGGTAGTCGGCCTGGATATGCGCCGACTTGACCATTTCGGTGCGGCGCGGATCGATCACGATCAGCTTGGCGCCCTCCTTGCCCGGTGAACCACGCAGCCGCTTCTTCAACCGCGAGGCGAACACCGGATGCGCGGAAGCGGGATTGGCGCCGATGACGACGGCGACGTCGGTGAACTCGACCGAGTCGAAATCCTGCGTGCCGGCCGAGGTGCCGTAGGTCTGGCCGAGCCCGTAGCCGGTCGGCGAATGGCAGACGCGCGCGCAGGTATCGACATTGTTGTTGCGGAAGCCCTGCCGCACCAGCTTCTGGACGAGATAGGTCTCCTCATTCGTGCAGCGCGAGGACGTGATGCCGCCAATGGCGGTGCGCCCATACTGATACTGGATGCGGCGGAATTCCTTCGCCGTATGGGCGATCGCCTCTTCCCAGGTCACTTCGCGCCACGGATCGGAGATCTTCTCACGGATCATCGGCGACAGGATGCGGTCCTTGTGGGTGGCGTAGCCATAGGCGAACCGGCCCTTGACGCAGGAATGGCCGTGGTTCGCCTTGCCGTCCTTGTAGGGCATCATGCGGATGACCTCGTCATCCTTCACTTCGGCCTTGAACGAGCAGCCGACGCCGCAATAGGCGCAGGTGGTGACGGCCGAGCGTTCCGGCATGCCCTTTTCGAGCACGGTCTTC
>JAFKFE010000480.1 GCA_017308345.1 Alphaproteobacteria bacterium
GACGCAGGTGACGCCATGCGCGGCGCCCTCCAGCGCAACGCAGCGGGTCAGGCCGAGCAGGCCGGCCTTGGAGGCGCAATAGGCGGGATTGTCCTTCCAGCCGACCGAGGCCGCCGTCGAACCGATGTTGACGATGCGGCCCCAGCCGCGCCCGATCATGCCGGGCAACACGGCGCGCGTGGCGCGGAAGGCGCCGGTGAGATTGGTGTCGACGATCTTGTCCCACAGTTCGTCGGAATGGCCGCAGACGGGCTGCTCGGCGGTGGTGCCGGCGGCGTTGACGAGGATGTCGGCCGGACCGACAGCCGCCTGGGCTTCCGCGAAGAAGAGGTTGGTGAGCGCGCTGTCGCGCACGTCGAGATGGGCGGCGTGAACCTTGGTGCCGTGGGTGGCCAGCGCCGACTTCACGCGCTCGATCTCTTCCGCGCCGGGATAATAGGCGGCGTCCACCCTGCCCGCCTGCGGCGGCGCCACGTAGGAGCCGACGGCGACATTGGCGCCAGCCTGGGCAAGCGCGGTTGCGACGGCGAAGCCCATGCCCGAAAAGCCGCCGGTGACGATGGCGCTGCGGCCGGTGAGGTTGGTCATCGCGAACGCGCTCCGTATTCACACTGCAAGATAGCCTCCATCGACGACCATTTCGGAGCCGGTGACGAATTTCGATTCGTCCGAGGCGAGATAGAGGACCATCCAGGCTATGTCGCTTGGCTCGCCGAGAAAGCCGATCGGATGGCGCGACAGCGCCTTGGCTTTCTCCTGCTCGAGCTTTCCCAGATCGCGCAGGTAGTTCTCGGTCTGCGGCGTCCAGATATAGCCGGGATGGATGGAGTTGCAGCGGATGCCGTAGCGCTTTTCGGCGCAGTGGACCGCAACCGCCTTGGTCAAGGTGCGGACGCCACCCTTGGAGGCGCAATAGGCGGCAAGCTCCGCCTCGCCGATGATGCCGTCGATGGAAGAGAGATTGATGATCGATCCGCCGCCGGATTTCTTCATCAGCCTGATGCCTTCCTGGCAGCCGAGGAAGACACCGTCGAGATTGACCGCCATGGTGCGCCGCCATTCGGCAAGCGTCGTGTCCTCGATGTTGCGGGCAATGGCGATACCGGCGTTGTTGACCAGTACGTCGAGCCGCCCGAAACGCTGCTCGACCGCCGCCATGACGACCGGCCAGTCCTCAGGCTTGGAGACATCGTGGCACAGCGCCAGCGCCTCGCCGCCGGCCTTGACGATCTCCGCCGCCGTATCCCCGGCGAGGCCTTCGTCTATGTCGCTGACGACCAGCCTGGCGCCTTCCGCCGCCAGCAGACGCGACGACGCCCGCCCGAGGCCGAGACCGGCCCCGGTAACGAGCGCCACCTTGCCTGCGACGCGACCCATCGGCGGCATCAGCCTCCTTTGTTAGCTGGCCCCAGAGGCTGGCCCAGCCAATCGCGATAGAACCCTTCAAGGTCGGGTTCGAAATCATGCACGATCGGGTAGCCCGGGGCGGCCGCCTCGACCTCGTGCAGCGTGCCGCATTCCGGGCAGATGAACTCGCGGATTTCCATCCAGTCCGGATCCGGCAGGTCGCTGTTGGGGTAGATCTCGCGCAGCGATTCCTCTGTGTCGCGCACGATGATCGCGGCCTTCAGCTTCCAGTTCCTGCGGTAGTCGCCGAAGGAGTGGCCGCACTCGCATTTCGTCACCCGCTCGTCGCCGCTCTGGCAGATGAAGAGGTGATCGCCGACCGGGAGCAGGATCGGATCCTTCCAGCCGACGCGGTCCTGCAGCACCGCGATATATTTGAAGAAACGGTCGTCGTCCTTGTAGGCGCTCATGATGCGGCGCGTCTGCGGCCAGGGCAGCGTGCCGGCAACCAGGTCGGCGATGACTTCCTTGCTGTATGAGGTCATGGTCCCTTACTCCGCGCCGAAGGTCGATTTGGCGTCGACATCCCAGAAGGTCGAAAAGTCCTTTGCGAAGCGCGGCGAGAGCTTGATCGCGCTGGCGTACATCTTCTTCACCTCGGGCGCGAAATCGGCCGCCTTCACGCGTTCGCGTTCCTTGGCCATCCATTCCGAGACCGGCTTGGCGCGCGCCAGTCGCCTGGCTCGCATCTCGGCGCGGTGACGCTTGGTGGCTTCCAGATTGGCAGTGGGGAAGCCCTCCTCGTCCTCGTCGAGCACGATGCCGAAGATTCCTTCAGCCGCCTCCTTGGTGAGGAACCCGTTCTCGACGTCCCAGGCGGTCTTGACCGGGTCGCGCTCCAGCACGTCGCCGTAACCGCCGCCGCCATTGTAGGAGTGGCTGAAGACGTCGCCCGTCTTGTGCGGCGCGGTGATGTAGGGCCCTTCCAGCGTCACATGTTCGCCTTCCAGCCGCACTTCCAACTCCGAGCGA
>JAFKFE010000481.1 GCA_017308345.1 Alphaproteobacteria bacterium
CCTTCGATGCCTACCTGCATCGGTCAGTCCGCAGCCACAGCCAAGCCGCCTAACCCCACGGTGCGAGCGATTGTCTGCGCCAGGCAAACTCGCAGCGAAATGAGCCATTATGTTCGTTTTCCACGGCAATGCCGTCGGGATGTCCTGCCAAGCCTGAACACAACCGCTTTCCGGGAAGTCGCGGCTCATTTCTTCGTCGTGCCGTCATTGCCCTGCAAACTGGGGGAACAAACTCTTTTGCTGCTCAGAACGCGGACCAGCCCGCGCAGCATGCCGAAGAAGGTGACGGTCCAGGCCGACAGGGCGATGTAGAGGAAGGCGCGCGGCAGAAGCGTGAGGAAACCGAACTCCATGGCGTGGCTCATCTGCCAGGTACAAGCGGCATACATGCCGAGCGGAAACACTGCGCCCCAATAGAGCGGATCGTAGCTGAACGGAAAGCGCTCGTAGCCGTAGCGCCAGATCCCCAGCAGAACGAGCATGGGGATCCACCAGGTCCCCGTCGCCCAGTAGAAGACGGTGAAGCCTTTCAGGAAAGGCAAAAGCGACATCAGGTAGGGCGCGTGTGGAGCGTTCAGGATCAGCAGCGAGCCGGCCAGCGCTGAGATGGCCATCGCCCCCATGTTGATCCAGTAAGGCGGCGCCAGGTCGCCCGGCGAGAAGCGGAAGAAGGCATAGCGGTAGAAGATCAGCGACATCATCCAGATGTAGAGCATGCCGCCCCACAACCACATCGACAGGGCCATCAGGTTGAGCTCGAGCCGATAGGGCTGGTCGATACGTGCCGCTAGCAGCGCACTGGTTACCGACAGCGCCTGCGTGGCCACCACAGCCAGCAGCCAGCCGCCGTTAATACCCTTGTCGAGAGTGGGCTTTTCGCGTCGGACGGTGAAGGCGGTGAAGATCGTGTAGGTCAGGCACACCCAAAGCAGGACGGCCAGCATCCACAGAAACTTGCCGACGACGATGTTCTCGTCCAGCACCATGAATTGGCTGGCGAGGATGCCGGTGCCGGCCACCGCGGTGAAGTAACCCGGCCCGGTCAGGTGAGCGACCATGTCACCGAAGAAACGGCGCGGATAGCGCCAAGCCCGCAAGGCGTACAATGCGCACAGAACGGCATATTGCCCGATATTGAGATAGAACAGGCCGAGCGCGATCGAGTCGTGCTCCATCATGGAAGCCGCCAACGAGATGATGCCTGTGGCCATGACCAGTCCGAAATAGGCGGGCGACATTTCCGCAAGGCCCGATAGCGATTCCCTGGCCTGCCGGGCTCGGCCGCCAGCGGTCATGGCTTCCTCGCCTGTTGCGGCACCGCCGCGCGCGGCCTCGTCCGAGGTATCGTCCTCCCCGCCGGACAATTTCGTAAATGAGTTGCGCGCCCGTTCGGACAAAGAGTGCCGCCTCCACAAAACTATGCGATGAGCATGGGCAGACTGGAAAACCCGCTTGCCGGATAGATGGCGATCGTCGGTTGCCGACCGGGCGCCAGCGCGATCTGCCTGGTCCGCTTCAGCAACTCCTCCATGACGACGCGCAACTCCAGCCGCGCCAATTGCGCGCCTGGGCAGACATGGATGCCACGGCCATAGAGAAGGTTCTGCGCGGGATCGCGATCGAGGCGGAATTCCTCCGGGTCGCCGAAGACCGCCTCGTCACGGTTCGCCGAAGCCCACATGAGCGTGACCCGCTCGCCGGGGGCGATCTTGCGCCCTCCGATTTCCACAGGCTTTGTCGCCACCCGCCGGTTGGAGATGAGCGGCGCATGCATCCGCAATATCTCGTCGATGGCTGCGGGCAGCAGATGCGGACCTTCCCTAAGCCTCTGCTGGACCTGCGGGCTTTCAGCGAGATAGTGGCCCAGGATTCCGACGCAGGCGGTGATGGTGCCCAGTTCGCCGACGGTCCAGTTGCGCAGGATGCTGACGATCTCCTCGTGGTTCAGCGGCCTGTCGTCCACCCTTTCCCTCAGCAGATCCGAGGTGATGTCTTGCGGCGCGGCTGCGCCGGCGTCGCGCCGCGCTTCCAGCAACTGGCTGATATAGCCGTCGAACTCGAGCGCTATGGCCGCCATCGCGCTGGTGTCCCTGGCCAAGGTGGCCTCATGGTTCTTCCGAACCCACTGAAGCAGCGGCTGATGCAGGCTGTCCGGCCAGCCGAGAAACGCGCACTGAATTCGTACGGCGAAGCGCTGGGCAAGCTGCGTGACGAGGTCTATCTCCACGCCTCTCTCCAGGCCGTACACGAGATCGGCCGAGATCGTCCGACAAAGGGGCTCGAAGGCTTCGACGCGCTCGGGCTCGAAATGGCGCTCGATCAATCGCCGATACGCCGTATGCCGTGGCGGATCCATGCCGCTCGGAACCGACAGGTGAC
>JAFKFE010000482.1 GCA_017308345.1 Alphaproteobacteria bacterium
GGCGACGTCACGCTCGCCGCCAACGCGGTGCTGCACAACTTCACGCTGATCGGCGCGTTTTTCCTCGACGGAATGGCGAACGCCGCAGAACAGCTCTGCGGCCGCGCTTACGGCGCACGAGACCGTTCCGCGTTTTCCCGTGCTGTGAAGCTCATCGTCGGCTGGAGCCTCGTCTTCGGCCTCGCCACCAGCATCGTCAATTATCTGGTCTATTGCGCCATGCTGTTCGCGCTGCCAGGGCTGCCGCCGCTGGCGGCGCTCGCCATCGCCTCGATCGTCGCCATGACGCTGTCCTTCCTCGGATATTCGCGCCTGGTCTTCGACCGGTAGAGCCGCCCTTTGGCTTCATGCGGCATGAAGCACCATGGCGGGAGGTCCGCAAGGGTTGAGCATCTCGCATCCCCCAATTGAGGTATGGGCCAAGCCGCTCCGCGGCAGGTAAGGTCTACAGCGTTCCGGCTCCGGGTCGTCGCGCTGCCGGTCAAGTCCCAAGCCATCATACCCGACGATCCGTCGCCGCGCGGCGGGTATCCCTGGTCGTTCAAATCGAAGATGGATCAACATCACAGACGGATCGCCGGAGAACTCCGTGAGATTGTCACGAAAGCCGCCTTCGATACGGCCCAGTGGCAAGTCTTTTCAGATCGATTTTGCGAATTGATCCCGGGCGCGAAAGCGCTTTTCCTGGTCAATGACAGAAAAGCCTCCCGCGACATGCCGCTGGTCCATTCGGGATTCGAGGACAACGCCATACGCGACTTCGGAAGCTATTACGGCCGAATCAATGGCTGGATGCCATTCAACCTCTCGCTGCCGTTCATGACGTCGCGCCGCACCGAGGATTTCCTTCCATCGGCATCGTTCAGGAATACCGAATTCTACGCCGATTTCCTCAGGCATCTGCCGGACGCCGATGCCGGGACGGCCATCCGGTTGCTGCAGGACCGCAACAGAAGCGCCGAATTCGCCGTCCACTATTCGGCTCGAGACAATGAACGGATCAACCTGGTAGTCGAGCCCGTGGTTCAGGCATTGGCGCCCTCGATGGGCCAGGCGCTTTCCTTGCTGCGCGTTCGGCTGGCAAACGAACATCCGCCAGCCTGTTCAGGCATCGTTCAAGCGATGGAAGACGCAGCTTTCGTGATCTCGGCCTCAGGTCGTGTCATGGCGGCCAACCAGCCCGGACAAGCGCTTGCGGACGAGGCGAGGCTGGTGCGGATCGGGGCAGGCGACAAGCTGGAAATTCTCGACAGGCAGGCAGCATCGCAAGTCGCGGACGCTGTCGGACAAACCGTGCGGCGCAAGCCGTTCGTTGCCGGCCGCGAAACCATTCGGCTGCAATGTTTCGGCGAGTTGTTCTCTGTCGCGCTCTACCCGCTTGCCTTCCACCTGCCCGATGACGGCTTTCGTTTGCTGGCACCGTCACAGGCGTGCCTCCTGCTCGTCATCCGCGCGCTCGCGAATACCGGCGCCGGCCGGGCAGGGACCTTGCGCGAGCGCTTCGGGTTGACGACGGCCGAGGCGCGGCTCGCGCTCGAGATCGCGCAGGGCGTTTCCTTGCCCGTGGCGGCTTCGGCATTGCAGATCAGCTATCAAACAGGACGTTCGCAACTGAAGGCCATTTTCGCCAAGCTGAACGTGCGTCGGCAGGCCGAGCTGGTCGCCCTGCTTCTGCCCCTGATCGGGCCGCCGTAGAACGGTCTCGTCCTGTCATGTCGCGCCCGCGCGCTCGGTATTCAGGCCCCGGTGATCGGCGCCGTCCCGAAGAGTGAGGCGCGCAATCGTCCCGCTGGCCCCGGAGCGCAAAGTGAACACGGCCGCGAGAGCAGCGGCTCTGGCCTTGATGTTGGCAAGCCCTCGTCCGCCCCCCTTGGTGGCCGCCACGGCATTGTCGATGCCAATGCCGTCATCGATAACCGATATGTCGAAGGATGGCGCGTTGCCGCCATGCCCGCCGCCAGGCGGCGCTTCGTCGAGACATTCGATCCTGAGCGTGACCGTCCTTGCCTGACCGTGACGGACCGAATTCGTAATGCACTCCTGAATGATGCGGAGCACATTCAGCGTCTTTTCGGCCGACAGGACAAGAGACTCCGCGCCAGGATCGATCTCCCAGCGTGTTTCCACTCCGAGCGCCGTCAGGCGCGGCTCCAGCCGATAGCGGAGATTCGCCAGCGCTTCTATCAGCGTCGCCGTGTTGGGTCCGCGGGCGTCGAGGAGCAGATGGAGTTCCTCCAACGAGCCTCTAACGGCATGCGTGACCTCATCGATCGAGATCTCGCCCCGGCTGAGGCCGCTGAGCAGGAGCGACAGGCGCGTGCCCACGCCGTCATGCATGTCGCGCATCAGCCGGAGCCGTTCCTCGGCGCCGAT
>JAFKFE010000483.1 GCA_017308345.1 Alphaproteobacteria bacterium
GGAACTGCACCTGCGACACCGGATAGAGGGCAAGCAGCGTCTTGCCGACCAGGGCGTTGGTCGCCCACAGCGCCACGGCGCCGAGAGCGAAGGCCAGCGCCGCCCCGCGGGCGGCGCCGGAGCGGCTTTGACGTTCCGGCACGACCGGGCCGACGTTCAGCGACGCGTGAGGCCGCCGCCCGGCGGGATCATGGTTCGCTACCACGACTCCCTCGCCCCGCCCGAAACGGGTTCGACGGCAGGCTTCGGCGCGGGATGTTCCTCGGTAAAGCGCCGATAGGCGGGCAGTTGGTTGGTCCAGACATCCTCGGCCAGTTCGTTCACCCAGGCACGGTCATGGTCGTTGTCGGCGGCGAGGTAGAACATACGGTTGTCGTCGACATAGGGCTTCGTCGCCGAGCGCTGGTTGAGCACCAGCGTGACGCGCTCGCCAAGCTGGATCGGCGCGGTGCGGTGGAGCACGCCCAGGAACTGGCCGAGCGTGGCGTAGTTCATCTTGTGGTCGATGCGCATGATCTTGTTGCGCGGCAGGTCGCGGCCGGATTCCAGGATCGAGCGGCCGGTCTCGGAATCGTCACAATAGATTTCAAGATGACCGCCGATGAGCGGGTCGCTGATCGACAGCGGGATGAGCTCCGTCACCGGAACGCCGTCGCAATGCCATTCGACCGCGCCGTCCCTGGGATTCATGAAGGTGACGGTCGAACCGACGATCGACAACGGATACGGCTCGAGCTTGGTTCCCATCATGTCGGACAGCCTTTCCAGACGCAGCTTGTCGTGCAATAGCTCCTTGATCTCGGGAATATAGCGGTCGGCGCCGGTGATGAAGGTAAGGTCGAGATGCTTGTGAACGGCATGACTGGCCTTCAATTTCAGGGCGGCTTCCTCGATGGCGGCAAGCAGAGCGGGGTCGTAACCGTGACGATACTGGGCGACACCGAAGCTCGACACTTTCCAGGCGGTCTCATGACCAATGATGGCCTCGCGGCTCATTGCGCAACGCAGTTCGGGAATTGTGTGGGCGTTCATTCTACTTTCTCCAAGGTGGGGGCAACACTTGGTTAACAGTCATTTAAACGCCTACCCCTGTAAATTTAGGAATGCTGGTGGTAGCGTAAGCCCAGCTTAAGGTCGAAACCCCGTGCGTCTGCTCAGTCAGGTCAACCTCAACTCGCTGAAAATCGTGGAGAGCGCCGCGAGGCACAGGAATTTCACGCGCGCCGGCGAGGAGCAGTTCATCACAGCATCCGCCGTCAGCCAGCGCGTGAAGAGCCTGGAGGACCAGCTGCGCTTCAAGATCTTCGAGCGCGGCGGCAACGCGGTGTCGCTGACACCGGAGGGCGAGACTTATGTGGCGCGCGTGCGCGAGGCGCTGGAGCGGATCGTCGCGGCCAGCATGGAGGCCACCGGCCAGTCGCAGGCGCATGTGCTTCGCATCTGTGTGCTGCCGACCTTCGCGGCGCGCTGGCTGTTCCCGCGGCTGTCGATCTTCCAGCGGCAATATCCCGACATCGAGATGAGGGTATCGACCTCCTACGCCACGCACGAATTCTCGACCTCGGAATACGACCTCGAAATCCGCTATGGCGACGGCAATTTCCCCGGCCTCATCTCGGAACTGCTGTTCAAGGAAGACCTGACGCCGGTATGCAGCCGCAAACTGTTCCACGAAGTGCTGGGCGACAAGCCGCTGTCCAAGGTGACTCCGGAAGACCTGCGCTTTTTCACGCTGCTTCACTCCGACACCTGCACCCAGAACTGGCAGTCGTGGCTGGGTTTTGCTGGCGCCAGCTTCGTGCTTGGCGAGACCAGGAGCGTCTATTTCGATTCCTGCATGATGTCTTACGAGGCGGCCAATGCCGGCATGGGGTTCGCCGTCGCCAACCGCGCCTATATGGCCAGCGACATCCGCGCCGAAAGGCTGGTGGCCCCCTTCGCGGTCCACCATCCCAACACGGCCGGATGGTATTTCGTAAGCCCCATCAAGGCGCTCGGCGCGCGCAAGGTGGAACTCTTCAAGCAGTGGATCATGGCCGAGGCGGCGCTGACCCAGCGCCAGCTCGACATCGAGATCGCCGGCGGGCAGCCGGGGCGCTCGGCGATGGCGTGAAGGCCGGCATTGCCGGCCGCCAAGTGTCCCGAGAAGGCGAGGTCCGGCAGAATTTCAGGATTTTCCGGTGATTTCCTCGGAGCTGGATAGCCGGCTACCGCGATCGCACCATGACGCAACGTCGAGACTCAGCTATCTTGATTTGCGCGGCGGGCCTGATTTTCCCGCTTGGCCGGCGCTATCCAGCTTCCTCCCAAGCAGCGCCGGCCTTCTTCGTTCGGCTTGATGACGACACCGGCCAGATTGTGATGCCCTGTTGC
>JAFKFE010000484.1 GCA_017308345.1 Alphaproteobacteria bacterium
CGGTTTCGGTACCGTCCGATGTGCGGCCGGACAGGGGCCGTTTCGGCATCCCGAACGACGCGACCGCATTTCTGTTCGCCTTCGACTTCTCGTCCTACCCCGCCCGCAAGAACCCTGCGGCAGTGTTGCGGGCCTATCGGCAGGCGTTCGCGGCTGACCGCAAGCGCAATGTCTCCCTCGTCATCAAGACGATGGGGCAATGCACTGAGAAGGACGAGATCCTGACCGCCATTCGCCGTTTGGCGCAGGATGACGGCAGGATCGTGCTGATCGACAAGGTGCTGACGCGCGCCGAGATGCACTGCCTGACCGCCTCCTGCGACGTCTTCGTCTCCTTGCACCGCTCGGAGGGTTTTGGCCTGGGGATCGCCGAGGCCATGGCTTTCGGCAAAGCGGTAATCGCCACCGATTTCTCGGGAAGCAAGGATTTTGTCAGTAGCAAGACCGGCTTTCCCATTCCATATCGATTGATCGACGTCGAACCGGATCAATACCCCTATTTTGTAGGCGGCCAGCAATGGGCCGATCCCGACATCGGCGAGGCCGCGCGCATCATGGCCTCGCTCGCCGACGACCGAGATAAGGCGATTGCCGTCGGGGCCGAGGCGAAGTCATTCATCGAGACTTTCCACAGCCCGCGGGCTGTCGGCAGGGTCATCGAAACCAGGCTGCTGCAGATCTACGGGTATCGCAACGCGCTGATGGAGCGGTGAGGTGAGACTCACCCCCAAACACTGCCCAATACAGCCCGCAAAAAATCTCTGGGCGGTCCGCGAGGCTATTAATGTATTCGACGCCAGGAATGGTGCCCGGTCCCCAATCATGTTTTGACTGACTGACTTGGCGGGCAAAATGCCCGTGAGAGGTGCTCCCCCCTCGCTTTTCCTCTAAGGTCGCGGGAAGCGCATGACGTATGGGGGCTTGGATGACGGGTTACGGGCGGTCGGTAGCTTCCTACACGCTGCCATTGGCCGCGCTGGCGATGGCTTTCGCCGTCAGGGCCAGCGGCCTTTCGGTCGACGGAGGGGCGCTGAATGCCAGGATACTCGTTGGAGCCCTGTCGAGCGCCATCATGTTCACCACCATTTTCGTGGTGCTCGACCACGCCGAGGCGGTCGCCCGGCGCGTTGGAGAGCCCTACGGAACCTTGGTGCTGACTTTTGCGGTGACGGCGATCGAAGTGTCGATCATCGTCTCCATGATGCTGCACGGAGCAAACAACCCGACGCTGGCGCGCGAGTCTGTCTTCTCGACGGTGATGATCACCTCCACCGGCGTTGTCGGCATATGCCTCACGCTTGGCGGCTGGCGCTATCGCAAGCAGGAGATCGTTCGGCAAGGGACCAGCGCCTACCTGTCGGTACTGATCGCGCTGACCGTGATGACTCTTGTTCTTCCGACCTACACCCGGGCTACGGATCCCGGCACGTTTTCGGCGGCTCAGCTTGGTTTTGTAAGCGTCCTTTCGGTGCTGCTCTATGCGGGCTTCGTGTTCGCCCAGACTGTTCGGCATCGGGAGGACTTCGTCCAGGGGCAGGCGCACGACGTTCCGATAGGAACAGCCTCCGGCAGCATTTCCATCAGCGCCCTGCTGCTGCTGTGCGGGCTGATCGGCATAGTCCTGCTCGCCGAGCAGGTCGCCGCGAGTGTGGAGGATGCGCTCGCCGCCTATCAGGTGACACAGGCCGACAGCATTGTAGGGGCGTTGATCGCGTTGCTGGTTTTGATGCCCGAGGCCATTTCGGCGGTTCGCGCCTCGCTCAACAATGAACTGCAGCGCGGCTTGAACGTTGCGATGGGTTCGGCCTGCGCCACGATTGGCTTGACGATACCGGCGGTGGCGGCTGCCAGTCTGCTGACGGGTAGAGGGTTGACCTTGGGGCTTCCGTCGGCGGATGCGGTACTTTTGATCCTGGCGCTTCTCATATGCACCGTAAGCTTCGGTACCGAAAGAACGACATTCCTGACGGGCATGGTCCATATCGTGGTGTTTTTTACATACGTCTTTCTGATATTCGTACCGTGAAAGCCTTTGCCGGGTCGGATGCAGGGGATGGAGACGACCGCGAGGGCGGGACATGCCGTCATCCATTCTCGATCGAGCGGCGGGCGCTCCCGCATCCGGTTGCCGGGTGACCGACAAGCCGCGGAAGTTTTGATGCGCGAGGCAACGGTCGAGGAACGGGGGCTGGCGGCGCAGAAGACGGCGTGAGGGGCGGTGCGATCCGGCGCCGAGACGCCAGGGTGGCCGCCTCCTTTCTCCTCGCCTCGAACCGCGGAGCGCCAAGGCACAAATCGTGGCGGCGCTTGATCAATGTCAATGACACCCGCGTGGTGCCGCGCTGCATACAAGCCTTGACCTTCCGGGAGCCTGCTCGCACTTTTGAGCGTTCTATGGCTGGCGGCCGAACCTTCGGTATTCCAGCCGGAAAGTTTCATGGCCCTGCGCGATCCGATGATCCAGTACAGCGGCGTCATCGCCATGGGCGTGATGAGCGTCGCGATGATCCTGGCGCTGCGACCGCGCTGGCCGGAACGCTGGTTCGGCGGGTTGGACAAGATGTACCGTCTGCACAAGTGGCTCGGCATCACCGCCCTGGTCGTCGCCGTGGTTCATTGGCTTTGGAGCCAGGGGCCGAAATGGGCGGTCGGATGGGGGCTGCTGGAGCGCCGGGCACGCGGCGAACGGCCCGCGGTGGAAGACCCGGTAGAGGCGTTCTTCATGAGCTTGCGCGGTTCCGCGGAAGGAGTGGGCGAATGGGCCTTCTACGCCGCCGTGCTGCTGATCGTATTGGCGTTGATAAGGTATTTCCCCTACCGGCTCTTCTATAAGACGCATCTGCTGCTCGCCGTCGCCTATCTCGTGCTGGTGTTCCACACGGTTGTGCTGTTCGAGTTCAGGGACTGGACCTCGCCGATTGGAATGGCGATGGCGCTGCTCCTTGCGGCGGGCACCTATGCCGCGGCGATCGTGCTGCTCCGCCGTGTGGGCGCCGGGCGGAAAGTACAGGGCACGATCACCTCGCTTCACTATTATCCTGGCGTGCGAGCCCTGGAGACCGAGATCGAGGTGCCGCAAGGGTGGCCGGGTCACAAACCAGGCCAGTTCGCCTTCGCGACATCGGACAGTTCCGAGGGCGCGCACCCTTACACCATCGCTTCGGGCTGGAGCGGCAGCGATCGCAAGATCACTTTTGTGACCAAGGAATTGGGAGACCACACCAACAAGCTGCGCCAGAAGCTGCGCGTGGGGCAACACGTGGAGATCGAAGGGCCATATGGCTGTTTCGACTTCGACAACGGCCAGCCCCGGCAAATCTGGATCGGCGGCGGCATCGGCATCACACCCTTTATCGCCGGCATGAAGCATATTGCGCTGGAACGGCAGGCAGGGCGGGGTCTTTCGTTCCCGGCGATCGATCTATTTCATACGACGGCGGACTATGACGAGAAGGCGATTGCCAAGCTGAAGGCGGACGCCGAGGCCGCGAACATCCGCCTGCATGTCCTT
>JAFKFE010001198.1:0-1274 GCA_017308345.1 Alphaproteobacteria bacterium
CTTTCTGGTCGGCTTCCTGCGCATGCGGGCGTTTCTGACCACGCTGGTCACGCTCATCATCTACCGGTCCACCTTCGACATCGTCTTCCCGCGTGTCTCGACGGCGATCGTCACCAGCGGGCCGGATTCGCCGACCTATGATTTCCTCGGCTTCGGCACGATCTGGGGCGTGCCGACATCTTTCGTGGTCTTCGTGGTCATCGCGCTGGCGATCCACCTGGTGCTGTCGCGCGCCCGCTATGGCTGGCGGCTGTTCGCGGTCGGCGGGGCGCGCCGCTCCGCCTACAATGCCGGCATCAATGTGCGTTTCACCCTGTTCAGCGCCTATGTGCTGTGCTCGGTGCTGGTCGCGCTCTCCGGCTTCTTCTTTTCGGCCCGCATCGGAAGCGCCGCTTCCGACATCGGCACCGGGCTCGAACTGCAGGTGCTGACCGCGACGGTGCTCGGTGGCATCTCGCTCGGCGGCGGGCGCGGCTCGGTCGCCAAGGCGCTGATGGGCACGCTCTTCGTGCTCATCCTGTCGAACAGCCTGCTTGCCTTGGCCGTGCCTGGGCCGGTCAACTACCTGATCCTCGGCCTCGTGCTGCTGCTCTCGGTGCTGCTCGACGTGCGCTGGGTGAAGAACCGCCACAAGATCCTGCGCAGCGTCTATATCTCGCCGACCTTCGCCAAGATGCCGCGGGCGATCTCGACCGAGACCGGCGCGCCCATGGCGGTGAACGACCGGCTGAAGGATGTCGGCGTCATCGGTCTCGGCTTCCTCGACGGCGCCGAGGACGTGATCTTCGACCGGCAGGACCGGCTTTACACCGGCAGCCGCCAGGGCGACATCCTGCGCTTCCAGCCGCCGCACTACACCGAAAGCGAAGTGTTCGCCCATATCGGCGGTTCGCCGCTCGGCATGGCGTTCGACCGCGACGACAATCTGGTCATCTGCGTCGCCGGCATGGGCCTCTACCAGGTCTCGCCGGCGGGCGAGGTGAGGCTGCTGACGGCCGAGACCAACCGCTCGCTGACATCGGTCGTCGACGATTCGACCATGAAGCTCGCCGACGACTGCGACATCCTGCCGGACGGGCGCATCGTCTTTTCCGAAGCCACTGTGCGTTTCGAGATGCACGACTGGTATGCGGACGCGCTGGAGAGCCGCGGCAACGGGCGCATCATCGTCCACGATCCCCGCACCGGCTCGACCCGCACGCTGTTGTCGAACCTGGTCTTCCCGAATGGCATCTGCACGGCCTTCGACGGCCAGTCCGTGCTGTTCGCGGAGA